>JAYELK010000001.1:0-6497 GCA_034717415.1 Campylobacterota bacterium
GGACATTTAAGAATTATAAGATAATCGTCTATTTACTAACTGGAAAATTGGACTTTTCATTGGTTAATAATAAATTTAGGGAGATTTAGGTTGAAAGTTACCCACACTTTTTTAGAAGGAACCTATAATGAGTTAGTTTATCGTGAGGGATATACTCTTAACTATGGTGCCGGTGATATTAAGATGGATGAAGGGTATGACTATACTCTTAGCGTTAGTTATCCTCTAAACAGAAAGTTAAATCTAAAAGTTAAAGGTGAAAATCTTTTAGACAGAGCGACCAAAACGCTTATAGACCCTCAAGGTTTGATAAAAGTACCGGCTATTGAACAGAGAGTTATAGCGACAGTGGAATATACATTTTGAAAAAAATTATATTTCTTTTATCTATATCCATAACACTTCTTTTTGCTTCTAATTCAAGTGATGAATTAAAATTAAAAATCTTAAAAAATATTATATCTGGGATTGAAAATTCTAAACCGATGACGGTTTGGAGTGATGATGAAGAGATTATGAGTGCTTTTTATCTTTCTAAAAAATTTGTAGTAGTAGATAGATATGAAGATGCAAAAATGATTATATTAAGTAAAAAATCAAATCTTCCAAAAAGAAGAAGAGGTAAACATATATTTGTTTTAGATTACAATCTTCTTTATGAAATTCCAGAGAGTATAGGTGCATTTTTTTGGAAAAAAGGAAGACCAAATATAGTTTTTTTAAAGTCGAGAATAGAAGAACAATCCTTAAAACTATCTGCTAATTTAAAACCATATCTTGAAGAAAAACTATGGTAAAAAAAAGTGATTTTTTCTTAATAGCTACACTTCTTAGTTTTGGTATATTTTTTATATATCTTTATTTCTATATTGAAAATACTCAAAAAGAGGTAAAAGATAAAATTGTTGCAGACAACATTAAACAAGTAAAATATATTTTTAAAAATATTGAAAAAGATATTCTTTTAGTTTCAAAAGATATAGGTTTAGTTAAATACTTTGAAGATAAGCAACAAAGAGATATTTTTGAGTCAAAACTCTCTCAAATGATAACACCAAATGTAAAGTATATATATCTGCTTTTTTTGGATAAAGAGGAAAAATTTAGATTTTTACTTGATGGTTCTACAGAAGATAAAGCAAGATTTTATCAAAAGTTTGACCTTTTAGAACCAGAGGTTTATAAAAAACTTTATAAGACAAAAGAGACACAGATAGTTTGGCAAAGTGATATGGAAAATCTATGGATGACATATCTCTATCCTGTTAAGTCTAAAAATGGTGTTTTGGGAATTTTAAGTGTTGATATGACTCTAAATCTTCAAGAGAGTGTTTTAAAACTTATGGAGCCTCTAAAAAACTTTTTTATTGTTTTGATTATTTTTATATTTCTTCTGCTTAGTGTTGCAGTTATTCAACTTTTCAGATATTTTACAACAAGAAAACAACTCTTTCATGACCCTTTAACAGAGCTTTTTAATCGTAACTATCTCAAAGAAGTAACACCTATGATTAACCTTGAAAACTATAGTATAGCTATGCTTGATCTGGATAGATTTAAAACTGTTAATGATACTTATGGTCACAAGGCAGGTGATTTGGTTCTGCATGAGAGTGCAAAAATATTCAGAGAAAGCATTAGAGATAGTGATATACTGATTCGTTACGGTGGAGAGGAATTTCTGCTTTTTATAAATAAAAGAGGAGATGATGACCCATCTTTGGAGGTGTGTGATAGAATTAGACACAATATTTCTGGGCATATATTTAGATATGAAGAGAGTGAAATAGTTATGACTCTATCTATTGGATTGCATCAATCCCCAAAACTTGAAAAGAGTCTTGTAGAAGCTATTAAAAAAGCAGACAGTATGCTCTATATTGCAAAACAAAGAGGTAGAAACCAAGTTGTTGATTATGATGAAAAAGAGCAAAATCCCTCTCTAGTAAATCGAAAAGGTATAGATGAAGTAAAACAGGCACTGGATGAAGATCGTGTAGTTTGCCAATATCAGCCCATTATTGATCCACATGCCAAAGAGATTTTAAAGTATGAAGCACTGGTTAGAATTGTTTTAGAGAGTGGAGAAATAGTCTATCCGGGAAGTTTTTTGCCATATCTTAAACATACAAATATACACTATAAATTGACCATAAGAATTTTAACTATCTGTTTTGATACTTTTGCTAAAAGTTCTCTAAAAGTTAGTATAAACATTAGCTTTTTAGATCTTATGAATAGTGATATTATTGATTTTATAATGCAGCGTTTAAAAGAAGATAAAAGCTTAGCTTCTCGTACAACTTTTGAGATACTTGAGAGTGATGAGATTGAGGATATAACTGTTTTTAAAGAGAAGATAGAAATTATTCACTCATTGGGTGCAAAGATAGCAATAGATGATTTTGGAAGTGGATATTCAAACTTTAAAGCGATGCTTGATATTGAAGCAGACTTTTTAAAGATTGACGGAACACTTGTTAAAGATATAACCAAAAACGAGAAGAGTTTTAAAGTTGTAAAAAATATAATCGGATTTGCCAAAGATAGTGAGATGAAAACTGTAGCAGAATTTGTTTCCTCCAAAGAGATATATGATAAGTTAATGACTTTAGAAATCGACTATATGCAAGGTTTCTATCTGGCAAAACCAACCAAAGAAATAGTAACAGTTTTAGAGCATAAAGAGTAATAATTCCCCCAATATCCTCATAAGAAAATCTTTCAAACTTCTTTTTAGAAAAAATTAGATAAAATAACCTTAATTATGCCAAGTGGAGATGTTAATGGAAAATTATGGTGCTAGTAATATTAAGGTTCTTAAGGGTTTAGAAGCTGTTAGAAAAAGACCGGGGATGTATATTGGTGATACTGGTCACAGAGGTCTTCATCATCTGGTTTATGAAGTTATTGATAACTCTATTGATGAGGCTATGGCTGGTCACTGTGATACTATTGAAGTGACACTTACTAAAGAGGGAACTTGTAAAGTATCTGATAATGGACGGGGTATTCCTACGGATATGCATCCAACTGAGGGAATGAGTGCTGCGACTGTTGTTTTAACAGTTCTTCATGCTGGTGGTAAGTTTGATAAAGATACTTATAAAGTCTCTGGTGGTCTTCACGGTGTTGGTGTATCTGTTGTAAATGCACTCTCTGGTGATCTGAAGATGACTATTCACAGAGAAAAAGAGGTGCATGAACAATCGTTTAAGCAGGGTATTCCTCAAGAAGCTTTAGCAGTGACTGGTAAAACTCGTAAAACTGGTACAACTATAGAATTTTCTCCAGATCCTAGTATATTTACTGAAACAGTAACTTTTGAGTATGAGTTTCTATCAAAAAGATTTAAAGAACTGGCATATCTAAATCCATTTATTACTATTGTCTTCAGAGATGAGAGAACAGATGTAGAGGAGACTTACCATTTTGAGGGTGGTATCGCTCAATATGTTGCCGATATGAACAGGAAGACTCAAGTGGCAAGTGTTTACTCATTTTCAGCAAAGATAGAAGATATAGAGTTTGATATAGCACTTATGTATAATGATGCTTATGAGGAAAAACTCTCTTCTTTTGTAAACAATATTAGAACTCCAAATGGTGGGACACATGAAGCAGGTTTTAGAGCTGGACTTACTCGTGTTGTATCAAACTATAACTCTAAAAATGGTGCAGCAAAAGAGAAAGATGTAAAAATAAGTGGTGATGATGTAAAAGAGGGGCTTATTGCAATTGTTTCTGCTCGTGTTCCTGAGCCACAGTTTGAAGGACAGACTAAAGGTAAACTGGGAAATACCTATGTTAGACCTCTTGTTCAGAAACAGACTTATGAAATTCTTTCTAAATACTTTGAAGAGAATCCAATAGAAGCAAAAGCGATTGTAAGTAAAGCACTTATGGCAGCTCGTGGTCGTGAAGCTGCAAAAAAAGCAAGAGAATTAACTCGCCGTAAAGATAATATGAGCGTTGGAACTCTTCCTGGTAAACTAGCAGACTGCCAAAGCAAAGATGCTTCAATCTGTGAACTATATCTAGTGGAAGGGGACTCTGCGGGTGGTTCTGCTAAGATGGGTAGAGATAGAGTTTTTCAAGCGATTTTACCACTTAAGGGTAAGATTTTAAATGTTGAAAAAGCAAGACTTGAAAAGATTTTAAAATCTGATGAGATTACTAACATGATAACAGCTATGGGCTGTGGAATTGGTGAAGAGTATAAAGAGGAAAAACTTCGTTATCATAAAATTATTATTATGACCGATGCCGATGTTGATGGTTCTCACATTCAAACACTGCTTCTTACTTTCTTTTTCCGTCATTTTAGAAGTATAGTTGAAAATGGTTATCTTTATTTGGCTCAACCACCACTTTATCGCTATAAAAAAGGTAAAAAAGAGATTTATTTTAAAGATGATAGAGAGATGAATGACTTTTTGATTGATAATGGTGTTGAATCTTTAGAAGTTGAAGATATTGGGCATAATGACTTAGTGTCATACTTTAAAATGGTTGATCATTATACAGGTTCACTTATAGCCCTAGAGAGAAGATACGCTTTGATAGACTTGATTCGTTATTTTATTGAAAATCCAGACCTTATAAGCTTAGATACTATGGCACTATATGCTAAAGTTGAGGAATTTTTAACTTCTATAGATAATAACATCCTAACTAAAACTATAAACGAAGAAACAAATGAGATTCATCTTTTTGTTCAGACACTGGGTGGTATGGAAGAACTTCTTATAAATGATGATCTGTTCTCTGCTCCACACTTTACAGAAGCAAATTTTGTTTATAGAAAAATCCAAGAATGGGATTTGAATTTTACAGAAGATCCTGTGGCAGAACTTGAAAAAATTATAGATTATGCTAAAAAAGGTGTATATATTCAACGCTATAAAGGTCTTGGTGAGATGAACCCTGATCAACTTTGGGAGACTACAATGACTCCTGAAAATCGTGTTTTATTGCAAGTAACCATAGAAGATGCCCAAGTTGCTTCAGATGCGTTTACTCTATTTATGGGGGATGAAGTTGAACCTCGTCGTAACTATATAGAAACACACGCAAAAGATGTTAAACACTTGGATGTTTAATCACTAATGCTACTTCCAGAGACAAAAGAGAGAGAGTATCGTTTTAGGTTAGCGCTTAGAATGGGACTTCCCATTTTTGCTCTCGTCATCGCTTTTATCTCACATACTCTAATTAATAGCTATGAGACTCTAGGGGTAACCTTCTATGTTGAAGCGATTTTACTTTTAGCTTTTAGTATCTACTTTATTTTTTATATTATATATAGTGGGTTTGATGTAAAAATCACAGATGAAGTCACAAAAACATTTACAAGAGAGTATCTCTACAAATACTTAACTAAAGAACTTACTAAAGAGAGAGATTACTCCTTGGTTCTTATAAGTGTTTGTAATCTAAATGATATTAACGCCACTTATGGGATTAAAAATGGAGACAAGGTGCTACGCAAGGTTGCATCTTGGATAGGTGAATATCTAAAAGAGAAAGATATTCAAAGTTTTCCGATGGGGCATGTAAAAGGTGGAGATTTTGTTCTTGGACTAAAGGGAAAAAAAAGTAGATATAAAACTATTTTGGAGTTGATGGCTCTTAAGAGTGAAGAGTTTAAAATTGATGATATAGAGGTGCAAATGTCAGCTACTATAACTGATAAAATATTTTCAAATGAACTTGACTATATGATAGAAAACCTATTTCAACTTCAAGAAGAGGTTAAAAATAAGAAACTCTTTTTAAAAGAGGATGATATAAATCCTACCGAATTAGACTCTTTGGTTATTAGTTGTATAAAACAGCGAAGCTTTTTGGTAAGTACCCAGAGTATATTTCAAGATGATAAAAGCGTTCTTAAAGAGTGTTTTGTAAAGTTAAAAACAGCTCAAGGAAAGATGCTTTATCCAAAAAGTTATATGAAAGTCATCAATAGATTGGGATTAATGGCAGATTTTGATCTTATGATTATAGAAAAAAGTATAGCAGAAAATCTATGCAGTGGTGATGAAATTTTTGTTATATCTATATCTCCAACATCACTGAGAAATGCACAGTTTTTACTAAAACTAAAAGAACTTTTAAATAGTAATAAAAGTGTTAAAAACAAAATTATGTTTGTGCTTTGTGAAGTAGAGTATTATTCACATATAGATAGATATAACACTACTTTGAAATCACTTCGAGATATGGGGGTATTAATAGCTATGGATAGACTTGGAACTATTCATACCAGCTTTTTATATCTGAGAGATTTGGATATAGATGTAGTGAGGTTTGATGGTTACTATGCAAAAGATATAGAAAACAGAAATATTATAGAGGGCTTTAATCTTATGGCACATCAAAAAGGTGTTAAAACTTGGATAAAGATGATTGAGAATGAAGATGTTAAAAAATTTGCACAAGAGATTGGTGTTGATTACCTGCAGGGAAAATATCTTGCACCACTAAAAAACTATGAG
>JAYELK010000002.1:0-6445 GCA_034717415.1 Campylobacterota bacterium
CATATTTCGTTACCTAATATGCACAATGCTCGATACTAGGCTCTTACTATAAGACTACCTAGGTTGGACTAAACACTTTAAAATGTCGCACCAACAAGTAAGTGCCGATTTATCTTGGCACACATAGAAAGATTTTAGCTTGTTTGGGATAAAAAAGTGCTTTAATGGAGAATGTATGCGTTCCATCTCAGGAGAGATGGAACGAGAGTGTGTCTAGGTGTTAATATGACTAGAATTTAAACGATAAGTTTGTGTAAACATATCTTCCTGGTTCATTAAGAAGTAGTACATCACCACCACCTGCAACAAGGGTTAGGTCTGCATAGGTATTACTTACTGCATAAGTCTCATCAAACACATTGTTTACGCCTAGAGTAAAGTCGAAGTTTTTATTAACTGCGTGTTTAACTTTTAGGTTAAGAACACTCCAAGCATCAAGCTCTTGTTCACCATTGTCTTCATCGTAGTCACTCCATTTGTCTGCAGCTTGAACTTCTGCTGTAACTATAGAGTTGTTCATATACTCATAATTAACAGCAATATTCCCACGAAGTGGAGTTATATCTGCTAAATCTTTATCATCTTGAGTATCTAAAGCTTCATCTTTTTCACCTCTTTTATATGAAACACCCATATCAACAGTGATATCGTCAGTAGCATAAACAGAAGCAGTTAGTTCAGCACCATAGATTGTAGCGTCAATATTTGTAAATTTATGCAGACCACCAACGGCACTTGTGTTAAAGTAGATATAGTCATCTAGCATTGAGTAGAAACCTTTGATTTTCATACTAAACATATCGTAAGATGCTTCATATCCTAAATCTATCTCTTGGTTTGTAGTTTGGTCTAAATCAGGTGTACCAATTTCTACAACACCTGCAGGAGCCATTGTTTTATTCATATAATAAAGTTCTCTTGGGTCAGGAACACGAGAAGCTTGACCAAAACCTAAAAATAGTCTGTTTTCTCTGTCTAAATTATATGATGTAAATAGACTTGCATTTAGAGCATTGTAGCTATTTGACTCTTGAGTACCGGCTGGGTCTATCTCTGTTGAATCATATCTAGCACCCATAGTAAAACTAAAGTCACCATAAGATTTTTCTAGTTTTGTAAAAATAGCTGCATTTCTAGTTGATACATTATTTATACTTTTTTTACCATCAAATGGAGGAGTAGCAGTACTTGAATATGCACCATCCCAGATTCTTTTACTTCCATCAAGTCCAACTAAAAGTTTATAAGACTCTATATCAAAACTATTTTTTAGTTTAAGCCCTTGCATACTTGTTGATAGATGGTGTGTTGTTACAGCTCCTGCACCTGATACTCTATACGCATTATCCATTGGATGATCAACTTCAGAGTAGTAGTACTGTAAATTTACATTTTTATATATATCAGTTAAATCTTTGATCTCATACTCTACACTATAGATATTTGAGTAGTCATAAACAGCATCCATCGGTGTATTTGGATATAAAACACCGTCACTCTTGTTCTGTGTATAGCTTAGACGAAGTTCTTGGTCGTCTGTTACAGTTACAAATGCTTTAGCCATAAGAGATTTTTTCTTGTATGATGCTACATCTTCATATTGTGTTTGATATGTTGTATCGGGAATATTAGTACTTTTGGCAGCTTGCTCGGCTAAACTGTTTCCGTCTCCATCTTCATACTGGTCACTAGCCTCACTAGAAGCACTGATAAGAACACGAACAGTATCATTACCACCACTTACAGTAGCACCAACTTTTCTGTAATTGAAACTACCAATACCCATAGTTACTTCACCATGAAGCTCTTTGCTTGGTTGTTTAGTCGTCATTTTAACACCACCACTCATAGTTCCAAAAGTCTCTACATCGTAAGGACCCTCTGTAACTGTAACTTCGTTTACTTGACTAGCTAATATGTGTGATGTTGGTGGATCCATTCTGTTTGGACATGCACCAAAGATTTTTGTTCCATCAACTTCTACAGAGATATTATCTCTTTTTTGCCCACGAATGTGAACATCATTTGCGATACCACTACGACGAATCATATCGATACTTGGAACTTTGGCTGCCAAGGCTTCTGCAATATCACTTGAGGTTTGAACGCTTTGACTAACTTCTGTAAGCTCTACAGCTTCAACACTAATAGGTGCTAACTCTATTTCAGCTGCATAAAGTGATGCAACTGCTATCAACGATAGGGGAATAATTCTTTTCATATAGTCTGCCTTAAAATTAAATATTACGAAATAATATAAAGTTAATGTTACAAAAGTGTTAAATTTTGATAAAATTCCGTTATGAGCAGAATAGAAAAAATAAAAAAAACGGTTTTAATAGCTTTAGGTTTTGGTCTTGCGACCTATTTGATTATGAGTGGTGTAGCGATTTTAAACCAAGATAGCAATACCACTAGCGAAGTTCATAGTGACACAGTGAAGTGAACCGTGTTGGCGAATTAGAGTAGAGCAATCAACTGCTACAATATCTCTATCTTTAAACGATTGTCTAAAAATCTTTAGTGCTTTTGTGTCTTGTTTTACGCCATAAGTAGGGACTAAAACAGCGTTATTGACAAAAAGAAAGTTTGCATAAGTTGCAGGAAGTCTTTCATCTTTGTAGTAAATCGCATCTGTCATAGGAAGTGCGATAAGTCTGAAGTTGTAAGTTTTGGCAAACTCTTCTAGTTCCTTTTTCATAAGTTTCAACTCTTTGTAGTGTTCATCCTTTTCATCTTCACATGCCACATACATTATAGTTTTTTCATCAATAAATCTTGCCAGTGTATCTATATGTGAATCGGTGTCATCTCCTGCTAAGTAGCCATGTTCAAGATATAAAACTTTAGTGGCTCCAAGAGTTTCATTTAGTTTTTGTGTTATTTCTATAGGGTCTAGTTTGGGGTTACGATTTTTATTGAGTTGGCATCTGGAGGTTGTTAAAATTATGCCTTCTCCATTACTCTCTACTGCTCCACCCTCAAGTATAAAATCCACATGCCGTAACTCTTTTGAGTAGTGTTTTGAGATGGCTTTACTCATAGCATTGTCTTTTGTGGCTTCAAATTTACCACCCCAGCCATTAAATGAAAAATCAAGTAGTTTTATCTCTCTTTTCTTTTCAACACACAGAGCAGAAGAGTCTCTAGCCCAAGTATCATTAGTTTCATACTCTATAAAAAAAAGATTTTCATCCTCTTTAAAGTGAGATTTTACTCTAGCAATATCATCACAAACAACTAAACACTTTTGATATTTTATAATGCTATCTATGATGTTTATAAAAGTTTTTTCAGCAATATCGAGATAGTCTGCCCAGTCTGTCTTGGCATGTGGAAATATGATTTGTGTAAAACTTTGTTCTTGGAATTCTGCTATTAGTCGTTTCATATTGTATAATTCCTTTATGGCTTATATAACTCTAAATAAAAATCATTTTTTTAACAACCTTGATATTATTACAAAAAAGATTAAAACAAAAGATAAAGTTGCACTTGTTTTAAAAGATAATGCTTATGGGCATGGACTTTTAGAAGTTGCAAAAATGGCAAAAGAGTACGGTATAACAAGGGCTGTAGTCCGTAGTGAATCAGAAGCCAAAAAGATAGAAGAGTTTTTTGAATATATATTAGTTTTAGCCGAGATTCCACATGCCAAGAGTGATAAGATAAGATATACCATAAATGATATAAACTCTATAGGTAAATTTCCACGAGCTACAAAAGTAGAGTTAAAAGTAGATAGTGGCATGCACCGTAATGGGATTGCTATGAGTGAACTCAAAGAGGCTATTGAACTTATAGAAAAACAGAGGCTTGTTTTAGAGGCTGTTTTTACTCATCATAGAAGTGCAGATGAACTGAGCAGTGAGTGGTTTTGGCAAAATGAGAACTTTAAAAAAGTAAAAGAGAGAGTTTTTGAACTTGGCTATAAAAACCTTAGATTTCACTCTGCAAATTCAGCTTCACTTTTTCGACACTTAGATTATGATGAAGATATGGCTAGAGTCGGCATAGCAACCTATGGAGTTATGCAACTTCCACATGCCATAAAAGTAGAAGGATTTAAACCCGTTCTCTCTCTTTGGGCTTCAAAAATCTCATCAAGGAGTTTGAAAAAGGGTGAGTCTGTCGGTTATGGTGCAACTTATGAAACTAAAGAAGATTGTGTTGTAAGCAACTATAACTTTGGTTATGGAGATGGCTTTTTAAGAGTCTGCTCAAATAACTATACAACTCCACAAGCCAAGAGTTTAGTCGGTAGAATCTCTATGGATAACAGTTCATTTATATGTGATGAGGATGAGTTACTTATCTTTAATGATGCCACAAAAGCTGCAGAGGTGGCAAAAACTATAAGTTATGAAGTTTTAACTTCTTTGAAGTCAGATATAAAAAGAGAGATTGTTTAAGAGAAATCTTTGTTTAGTCCACTATCTGGTTTTCCGATGTAATAACCTTGTATAAAATCAACACCCATTTTTTCCAATATCTCTAAAGCATCTCTGTCTTCAACAAACTCTGCAATAGTTTTAAGACCAAGATTTGAGGCAAAGTTTATGATGGTCTTAGTAATTACTCTTGAGTTTTCATCAGTTGTGATATACTTAACTAAAGAGGCATCTATTTTTAGGTAATCAACATTTAGTTCTAAAACATGAGCAAAGTTAGAGTATCCACTTCCAAAATCATCTATGGCAAACTTACAGCCAAACTGTTTGATATTGTGTATAAACTCTTTGAGTTCTTGGTAGTTTCCTATCTTGTCGCTCTCAAGTATTTCAAATACAACTTTTTGAGGATTGTTAAAATCTTTTAAAGCTTCTTCTATAAAATGGACGGTTTTTTTATTTGTTATATCGTTGATAGAGAGGTTTATGGAAAATTCATACTCTTTATCTTTGAAAAATTCAAAAGATTTTGAGATAATTGTTTGAGTTATATTTGGATAGAGTTTAGACTTTATAGCTATATCTAAAAATTCAAAAGGTGATACAATTCTACCCTCTTGAGCAATAATCCTAGCTAAACACTCATACTTCTCTATCTTATCTGCATGAACGCTATAGATTGGTTGAAAGAAAGGCACTATGTTATCTTGTTCTATGGCATTTTTTAGAAGTGCTACACCTTGGATATTCTTGCTGAGTTGTGCTGTTGTATCAAAGCTGTCATCATATTGAACAATGTGCTTTTTATTATTTTTGGAGTTTAGCAGTGCTATATCTGCTTTTGTAAGAAGTAGTTTTTCATTTGAGGCAGTACCACAACTAAGAGTTATAAAAATTGAGTAATTATCTATCTGAAACTCATTCTTTTGAACTGTTTGGATAAGATTTTTAACAAGATTGAAAAACGCTTTTTTTGATATATCTTTGGTAGAAAAGATTGCGTACTCATCACTTGGTAGTTTGTAGAGATTAGTATCACTACACTTACATATATGCTGGAGTGTCAATGCAATCTCTTTTATAATATCATCCCCAATTTTATATCCGTAAAAATCATTTATATCTCTAAAACTATCAATATTTATCAGTGCTAAGTGTTTAGGCTTTAAGTTGTGAGACTGTTTAATGTCTTCTATAAGTTTTAATCTGTTTGGCATCTTTGTTAGAGTATCAAAGACAAGAAGATTTTTTACCTCTTTTGTTTTTCTTTCTACTTCTGTTCCTAAAAAGTCATTAATGCTTTTAGATTTTTTGATAAGGTAAAAGATAGTTAAAAAGAGTGCTATAAATAGTAAAGTGTCATATATGACAGAGTGAAAAAAGTTCATTAAAAAATATCTGTCTAAATTTTTGCTAGGTATTTTTATGCTCTGTATCCCTCTTATTTCGCCAAGTTTATAGTCATAAGCGTTCTCATATCTCTCTTGTATCAGTTTGGGTGCATTCTCTTTTGCTCCATGACATGCCAAACATTTTTTTTCTATTCTAAGGGCATAAGCATATTGGTAAAATTTACTGTTTTCATCGCTAAAGTATTCACTTTTATCTCTGTTTGTTTTGAAAAATTCTATAGCTTTTAACTCATCTTTATCAGCCATGTTTTTATAATTTCTGGCTTTGTCTGAAACAGCTTTGACTGTGATGTTTAAGGAGTTGTTTCGAGAAAAATTATTTGATATAAGAGATGAACTGAATGCTGGAAGTGCTGGTAGAGTTTCTGCCGAGAGTTTTATGGTTTTGTTTACAAAAAAACTCTGATAATAATTTCTGTGTGACATAGCAAAAGAGTTTAAAACTTCAGCCTCTTTTTTTGCAAAGTTATATTTGCGTTCCTGTACATCATCATAGGCATAAACAAGTCCAAAGATAATAACAATCAAAAAAACAATGGGAATAAGAAGAACCCTGCTACTAAAATGTTTACCCAATATCTATGCTCCATTATTTTATCTCTTAAGATGATGATAACCAAATAATGCTTAAGTCATAGCAAC
>JAYELK010000003.1:0-1253 GCA_034717415.1 Campylobacterota bacterium
GGCTTCTAAAGGTTTTAGGAATATTGCTTTGGCATGTAGAGAGAGTGATGAGAAAGATATAGCCAAAGATGGTTATATTTATCTGGGATTTGTAGCTATTATTGATCCAGTTCGAGAGGGAGTAAGAGAGGCTATAAGTGTAGCCCAAAATGCTGGGATTGAAGTTGTTATGATAACTGGTGACCATCCAAATACTGCTCTTTTTATTGCAAAAGAGTTAGGTATAGCTATAAGTAAAGATGAGGTAATTGATGGAGTTGGAATCTCTCATTGGCAAGAGATAGGTTTGCCAAAAGAGAAGATAGCCCATAAGCGTGTTTTTGCAAGAGTTTCACCTGAGCAGAAACAGCTTATAGTTAAAACCTTTCAAAATCTTGGACACTTTGTAGCAGTTACGGGAGATGGTGTAAATGATGCACCGGCACTAAAATATGCCAATATCGGCATATCTATGGGTAAAAGTGGAACTGATGTAGCCAGAGAGTCAAGTGATTTAATTTTGACTGATGATTCATTTAGTTCTATTGTCAATGGTATAGAAGAGGGTAGAGTAGCTTATGATAATATCAGAAAAGTGATTCATCTACTTATATCTACAGGTTTTGCAGAGATTGTTCTTATCTTTCTTTCAATGCTTTTTTTACTTCCAATTCCTCTGTTACCGGTACAACTTTTATGGCTAAATCTAGTTACAAATGGCATCCAAGATATCGCTCTTGGGTTGGAAAAGGCTGAGCCTAGAGTGCTAAAAAGAGAAGCACGAGACCCAAAAGAACCTATATTTAACAAGAGTATGATTAGTAGGGTTGTAGTTGGTGGTCTATATATGGGTATAAGTGCTTTTGCAGTTTTTTATACTCTGCTTCAGTTTGGTTATGCAGAGGATATGGCAAGAAATATTACACTGCTTTTGATGGTTCTTTTTGAAAATGTACATGTTTTTAACTCTCGCACGGAAAAATACTACTTATTTAACATAGACCACTCTAAAAATAGATTTTTATGGATCTCAGTTATTATTGCTCAGGGAGTACATATTTTATCTATGTATAGCCCATTTATGCAGTCTATTTTAAAAGTGCAACCGGTTAGTTTAGAAGTGTGGGGAGGTCTGCTAGTGATAGCCATAGTACTTATGCTTGTAATGGAGATAGAAAAATTTATAAGGGTTTTTAGAGGTTCCCTTAAGTTTGAGTCATAAAAAAGAGTACCACTTTCCAGCTGCAAGAAGGGTCTGTTCATATTGATATGAG
>JAYELK010000004.1:0-6325 GCA_034717415.1 Campylobacterota bacterium
TTAAATAACTATAGGCATAACAACTGTTTTAAAATTTCCATCACTTAAAACAAAAGGTAGATTTCCCTCATTTAACTCTAAAACAAATTCCATAGAGTTTATAGAACCTAAAAAATCTAACAAATATCTTGAATTTATTGCTATAGTAAATACCTCATCAAATCCCGTGTTAAAACCTATCTCTGTTTTTGCTTCGATATTATCATCACTCAAACTCTCAAATCTTATCAAATCATTTAAAAATGTAATTTCAACAGATGTTGAAATTGTAGTTATCTGTTTAATAGATTCAATCATAATAGCTTTTGGCAATAAAAGTTTCTTTGCTACTTCTTTAGGAATAATTCTTGAATATTGGGGAAATTTTCCATTTATAAGTTTTGTAAAAAAATTATATTGATCTGAACGAATTATAAGGTTTGTTTCATCATAATATACTTCTATATTACTGAAAAAAAGTTTTTGAATCTCGATAATTGCTTTTTTAGGTAAAATTATTGATAATTCATTAGAACCTTGATTTTGTATAGTTACAACTGCTAATCTTCTTGTATCTGTTGATGCAAAATTAATACTATCTTCTTTTATATCTACCAAAGCACCATTGAGTTCAAATTTAGGGTTATTATTGTCTATTGCCGGCGTTATTTTTTTTAAAGATTCTATAAGTAGATGTGAGTCTATAGAGATGCGAGCCTTTCCTTCATAAGTAGGAAATTCTGGAAATTCATTATAAGAAAATGTTGGAAGTTTAAATTTTGAATGTGATTGAGAGATAAAAAGCATACTGTTTTTAACTTCTAAATTTATATTACCATCTTTTAAAATTCTTACAATATCAAGAAATTTTTTACCATTGGCTGTAACACTACCATTTTCAATTACACTTATATTGTTTGTAGATACTTCAAAACCTATCTCATAATCTGTAGCTTTTAGAGTTAATTTTGAATCTACAACATTCAAATATACATGAGAAGTAATTTGAGAAGTATCTTTTTTTTCTAAGAATGGCAAAGCATGAATTAAAATGTTTTCTATGATTGATTTTGATACTGTTATTTTCATCTGAATTCCTATATATTTATATAATAATTAGTATGTAGTAGTAGGGGTATGTGATAGTGTGAATATCACTTTAAAATCCCTATTTTAAGAGTTGTTTAGATGTGATGAAACTACTAAACTCTTTTCACATATATTCACTTCTATGATTATATCTTTTTTTTTACAATTATTTACTTTTTTTTAAGTGGAAGTAATTTTATTTGTTAATTCTTTAATTTTAATGCTAAAATCTTCATCATTTTCCATTAAAGAGTTGATTTTTTTAAGAGTATGACTTATGGCTGTATGATCTTTCATACCAAAGTACAGAGCAAGTTGAGGCATGGTGTTTTGAGTTAAATCTCTACAGAGATAGATAGCAATTCTTCTGGCATAAACAATATTTCTGCTTCTGCCTTTTGATCTGATTTCACTTGGTTTTATATTTAGATCTTTAGCAACACTCTGTGTAATCATATCTAGTGTTAAATCTTTTTGTTTCTCTTGAAGTTGATCTTTAAGTACATTTTTTGTAAATGCCAAATCAATATCTACATGCATAAGTTGTGAGTAGGCATGTAGTTTAGATAAAATGCCCTCTATTTCACGAACATTACTCTCTATAACAGTTGCTATATAGTTTACAATATCTTTTGAAAGTTTTACTTTGTTTATTTCACACTTATTTTTTATAATAGCAATTTTAGTTTCTAATTCAGGAGGTTGTATATCTGCAACAAGTCCCCACTCAAAACGACTTTGAAGTCTAGCTTCAAGACCACCTATCTTTTTTGGATGTTTGTCAGCAGTTAAAATTATCTGTTTTCCAGTACCTCTTAGAGCTTCAAAAGTATGAAAAAATTCTTCTTGAAGAGAATCTTTGTTACTTAAAAATTGAATATCATCTACAAGAAGAACATCACATTTACGATATTTTTCTTGAAATCTTTCCATAGATTGATTTCTTAAATGTCTAATAAAATCATTTAGAAGTTGTTCAGAAGTAGTATATATAACACTTTTTCCCTGATTTTGAAAAACATTACCGGCTGCTTGCATAAGGTGAGTTTTACCAAGACCAACTCCACCATGGATAAAAAGAGGATTGTAAGTTTCCCCAGCTCTATCACAAACACTTTTTACTGCTGCATACGCAAACTGATTTGATCCACCAACCATAAAGTTATCAAAAGTATGTGAAGGGTTTAAAAGGGAGTGTTGAGTCTTTTGCTCAACACTTTTTTTAACCTTTCTTCTATTTATTTCATTTTTAAGAGCTATCTGTACAGTGACTTTAGAACCATTTTTAATCTCAAACAGATGAGCAATTTTATGAGTATATTTACTTTTAATCCAGTTAGAAACAAGAGCGTTAGGTGCATAATAGATAGCTAAATCACTTGTAGATTTTTTAGAATCATAAACTAACTGTTTTATATATCTGTTATATTCAATTTCTGTTATCTCTTCTTTTAGTAGCAGTAATACTTCTTTACCTATATTCACATAAAACCTTGTTTATTAGTTTAAATGTGAATAATAGCGATAAATAGCATAAAGAACGGTTAAAAGGGTGTGAATAAGTAAAATTATACTATGTGAATTGGTATGATAAAAAGAGTATATTTTAAATATTACTATTGACAATATAAGTAATATTAAATATACTATTACAATATTAATAAAAGGTAATATTTGATAGAAGTAGAAAGTTTAAAATTAATTAATGCTAAGTATAAATTAACTAAAAAAGAGATAGATTTTTTGATTTTATCTATGCAAAATATGAATGGTAGTGCTATAAAGCTTGATATAAAAGAGTTTGACCTTAAATTTATAAAAAAAATGATGATGAAAACATTAGAAATTTCTCTTAATGATGAGTCTGTTTTACTAAATTGGTTTTCTAAAATAAAATGTGTGGAAAATAGTTCAGATTTTTATATAACTTTGCAAGAGGATGTTAAAAAGTTTTTATTTGAACTAAAAAATGATCTCTCAAGCAGTGATTTAAAATATTTTTTTACACTCTCTAGTAATTATTCCAGAGCTATTTATAAGTTATTAAAAGTTCATCAACATAAATCAAGAGCAGTTATAAATATTGAAGATTTAAAGAGAAAACTACAAGTTCCAAGAGGATTACAAACTTATTCAAATTTTAAAATGAAAGTTATAAATGTAACACAACAAGAGTTAAAAGAGAGTAGCAATATTTGTTTTACTATTGATGAAAAAAAAGATGGAAAAAAAGTAACTTCTTTAATATTTAATATCTATTCGATTGATGAATTTAAAAAACTTAATATTGAAGATAATAAAAATTCACTTAGTGATAATTTAGAAGTTGAAATAGTAGAAAGTGAGAATAAAAAGCAACTGATACCACAACAAAATAGTAATGATTTTAATGCCAATATAAAAAGAGTTGTTTCTCTATTTGATCACGAAAGAAAAAAGATACAACCAAACTATAGTAGAAAAGAGTATGGAAATATTGATGGTGAATATCAATTAAGAGTGCATATGAAAGAGACAAACAGAACACCAGAGATGTTTTTTGATGCGATAAGATGGCTATTTTCAAAAAATCCACAAGCCTCTTTTCATAGACAGTATGTTATGAATATAGGTAAACTTATTGAACATTTTAATACTTTGGAACATCAGGCAATGTACTCTCAAGAAGCGGTAAAGTTTAACGAAGAAGCTCAAAGTTGGTATAATATATATAAAAAACAGGGTTTAGCAGAAAAAGAAATTTTAGAAAAATTGAAAGAGGGTGGATATCTAAAATGAGTATAAAACAAGCCAAAATTATTATTGATGAGTATGGTTTAAATAGTGATGAAGATACAATAGAAATAGTCCTAGAAGCAATAGATAAATTTGGAAATGCAAAAAATATTTTAATTGAAGGTTTGAAACCTGAATTTAAATATCTAAAAAAACTATCAAAATTATTAGCTATGTTAGATGAAAAAACATCATTTGATTTAGAAGCAGAAGAGATAGCAACTCTAATGCATGATATACATAGAGTTGTTTTAAAAGATAGTGAGAGCAGAGGGGAAGATTTTTTAAGCCTACTTAGTAGAATTAATATTCGTAAGACATTTAATCCTAACAATATGCAACTGTGGGTTATGCAATATTTAGGTGGCAGAGATTTAATAGCTGATATTAATCTTCAAGAGGCAAATCAGTTAAAAAGAAGAATTTTAAATGCAATATCTAAATACCAAAGAGTTCCAGAGTTAACTAACTCTTTAGAAATAGAAAATCAATCATTTAAAAACATAAAAATTAAAAAATAGTAGTTATGACTATATTAGGAATAGACCCGGGAACAAGAAATATGGGTTATGCTCTTATATCCTTAGAAAAAGGAAAAATATTTTTAGTAGAAGCTGGATTTATAAAGATAAAAGCTGAAGATTTACAGTTTCAGATTCCACAGATGGTTGAGGGTTTGGGTATGATTTTTAAAAAACATAAGATAGATGAAGTGGCAATGGAAGATATTTTTTATGCACATAATCCTGCTACAACTATAAAACTGGCACAATTTAGAGGTGCTATAATGTTAAAACTTTTAGAAGAGTTTGGACAGTTTAGTGAATATACAGCTCTTCAAGTTAAAAAAGCTTTAACAGGAAAAGCAAAAGCATCAAAAGAACAAGTCAATTTTATGGTCAAGAGACTTTTAAATATAAAAAAAGAGATAAAACCACTTGATATATCAGATGCTATGGCAGTGGCAATTACACACTCACAAAGAGTAAAATTAAAAAATTAAAATTTATTTCTAAAGTGCTACAACAAAAATAGTACCTCTACGATAGATATAAATTCTTTTTTTTCTGTTAGTTTTTGTTGCTTTTTTAAAGTCATTTAAGCTTTTTATCTCACGGTTTTCTATTTGGATTATAATGTCTCCTATCGCTATGCCAATATTTTGAGCCTCACTTTTGGCTTTTATTTCACTAACTAACACGCCCTCTATGTTAGTTTTTGAGTCCAGAGGTTTGATACTTATACCTTTATAATCCAGAGTGCTAAGGGTAGGAGTAACTTTATCAAGAGAACCTAGTTTTACATTTTTTACATAGATTTTTTTATCTCTTAAAAATTTAATTTTTATGGTTTTATCTGGAGAGTAACTGCCTATAATATTTTTTAATTCACTTGCGCCCTCTATCTCTTTGTTATTGATCGCTACAATAAGGTCTCCTCTTTTTAGTCCAGCTTTTAGTGCTGGTGTATCTTCTTCTATACTTGTTATTAAGGCTCCAAATTTGTTATCATAAAAATTGCTCATATCTTCACTAACATCTGTAATTGTTACTCCAAGATATGCACGGGTAAATTTTCCGTTACTGATTAGTTGGGTAGCTATAGAAGTTACCATATTTGATGGTATTGCAAAGCCTATACCTACATTACCACCACTTCTTGAGATTATAGCTGCATTTATACCTATAAGATTTCCTGCCGAGTTTATAAGCGCTCCTCCAGAGTTTCCGGGATTTATAGATGCGTCGGTCTGGATAAAATCTTCATACTCTACTATGCCAACGCTGCTTCTGCTTGTTGCTGAGACTATTCCCTGTGTTATTGTTTCACCAACGCCAAATGGATTACCCAAAGCAAAAACAATATCACCTACCTTAACATCATCAGAGTTGTAAAATGTAACAGCATTGAGATTTTTTACCTCTATTTTTATGATAGCTATATCACTCTTTTCATCTCTGCCTATAAGTTTTGCTTCATACTCTTTTTTATCTCCGGCTATTGAGACTTTGATTTTATCGGCACCCTCTACTACATGATTGTTAGTAACTATATAACCATCTTTTGAAATAATAACACCACTTCCTAGAGATCTTTGAACTCTATCTTGAGGCACTCTTGAATGATTTCTAAAATACTCTCTAAAAAATGGTTCATTCATTAATGGATTGGCATGTGAAGATTGGCTATTCATATTTTTTTGAGTAGATATATTTACAACTGAAGTTCTAACACTCTCTAGTATGTTGTTATAAGAGAGTAGATAATCTTGGTTGGTTGGAAATTTTCTGTTTGTATCTTTTTTTGCAAAGTTAAACTCAACACTCTCTTTGGCATGTAAAAGTGTTAGAGCAATTAAACATATCAGCAATAACTTTTTCATAATAATTCTCCCTACTTTTTTGATTGAATTATTAAAAGTTTATAACTAAATGGTTTACAAAAAACTAATGAAGGACTAACAAAAAGTTAATGGAAAAGT
>JAYELK010000005.1:0-6249 GCA_034717415.1 Campylobacterota bacterium
TTTATTTATGAGGTAGCTAAATAATGGGCAAAGTTTATTTAACAGGTGCAGGTCCCGGAGATATTGAGTTACTGACACTTAAAGCACTTAGAGTTATACAGGAAGCTGATGTAATTATATATGATCGTCTTGCAAATCCGGATATATTAAAAGAAGCAAAAAGTGGTTGTGAATTTGTATATGTCGGTAAAGAAGATGGTCGCCATATCATGCCTCAAGATGATATAAATGAAACTATCTACCAAAATGCACTTAAGTATGAAAGCGTTGTTCGCTTAAAAGGTGGAGACCCCTTTGTATTTGGTCGTGGTGGAGAAGAGGCTATCTATCTCTATGACAGAGATATTAAGTTTGATATTATTCCTGGTATCACATCAGCTATAAGTGCTCCTGCTTATGCCGGTATACCGGTAACTCACCGTGGTGTTGCAGTATTTTTTAGAGTTGTAACCGGTCATGAATCTCCTAACAAAAAAGTTTCTCAAATCCCATGGGAAAACTTTAAAACTGATGATACAATCATCTTTTTAATGGGATTACATAACCTGCCTCAAATATCTCAAAAACTTATAGAGATTGGCAAATCTGCTGATTATCCATGTGCGGTTATCTCTAAGGGTACAACTAAAGATCAGAGTGTTGTGATTGGCACACTAGAAAATATTGTCCAAAAAGCCAAAGATATTCCTACCCCTGCACTTATTGTTGTAGGTCGTGTAGTTGAACTTAGAGAGCAGTTAAAATGGTTTGAGGGTAATGCATAAATCAAACCATAACTTCAAAGATGCTGTAGAGATAGCACCAAACATATACTGGATTGGCATGTATCTGGAAAATGATCCTTTTCAATGTCATCCATACTTCATTGAAAATGGAGATGAATCTATCTTAATTGATCCAGGTTCAATGATTGAGTTTAAAGAGACTGTACGAAAAGTAAAAAGCATTGCTGACATCAAATCTATAAAATATATTGTACTACACCATCAAGACCCAGATTTAGTGGCTGCCGTGCCTGAGATAGAAAAACTAATAGATAGAGATGATCTGCTTATAGTAACCCACTCCAGAATGTCTCTTTTGATTAAACACTATCTTGTTACTTCAGATTACTATGAAATCGATAAAAATGACAACCAACTAACTACCTCTAGTGGTTTCAAACTAAATTTTTTCACCACTCCATATTGTCACTCTCCCGGTGCTTTTGTCAGCTATGAGCCTCGCACTAAAACTCTATTTTCCGGAGATATTTTTGGAGGTATTGATGAATCTTGGGAGTTTTATGCAGATAAAACATACTTTGACAAAGCAAAACAGTTCCATGAAGAGTACATGCCGAGCAAAGATATATTTAATTATGCACTTAAAAAAATAGAAAAACTGGATATAAATCTTATAGCTCCTCAACACGGCTCAATTATTAAAAAAGAGTTTATCTATGACCTAATTCAAAAGATGAAAAATCTTGATTGTGGGCTATATATTGAAGAAAAATACAATATAGAACTTATAGATATAATCAAAGAACTCCAAGAGAAAGATAAACTACTCTTTGAGCAATCAAAAAGAGCAGAAATCGGTGAAATGATAGGTAATATAGCTCACCAATGGAGACAACCTTTAGCCATAGTCAATACAATTTTAGCTATCTTAAAAGAGAAAAATGAGATAGATGCTCTATCAAAAGATGAAATATCCCAAAAACTCAACAAAATGGAAAAAAGAGTTATCTATATGTCAGATACTATTGAAGATTTTATGAACTACTATCGTCCCGAAAAAGACAAATCTATTTTTCTTGTCAATGAGGCACTTAATAGAGCATTAGAAGTATCAAATTTTAACAAAGACAGCAAACATATAAATCTTTTTGTAGATAAATCATTAAAAATATATGGTTTAATGAATGAATTTACGCAGGTTATTGTATCTATTTTATCAAATATCCACGATTTAAAGGTAGAAAAATCTTTAAAAAATTTGAAGATAGATATATGTTTAAAAAGAGAAAAAAACAGTACAATATTATCTATAGCTGATAATGCAGGTGGGATTGATGAAAAAATACTACCTAAAATTTTTGACCCATATTTTACAACAAAGCACCAATCTATGGGAACTGGGTTAGGTCTCCATATAGCTAAAATGATTATAGAAGATAATATGGATGGCTCACTAACAGCCAAAAACTACAAAGATGGTGCAAATTTTATAATTAAGGTAAAAAGTGAAAACTAATAATTTAATAGACGATATATCTATCTTGGTAGCAGAAGATGAACTAGAATTAAGAGAGTATCTTAGCGAATACTTACAAATATTTTTTAAACATGTATATGTAGCAGAGTGTGGAGAAGATGCTTATACGCAATATCTGCAAAAGCATCCAGATATTATTTTAACTGATATTAATATGCCCAATCTTGATGGTATTAGCCTAATTTCTCGCATAAGAAAAGAAGATATTACAACTAAAATTATAATTATGAGTGCTCACTCTGAACAAGAGAAACTTCTTCGTGCCATAGAACTTAATCTAGTAACTTATCTTATAAAACCTATTAAAACTGATATACTAAAGAGTCTACTTTTTGAGATTGTTAATGAACTTAGAGCATCAACAAAGAGACTCTACTTAAGTAAAGATATTTACTGGGATAAAACAAGTTTAACACTATGGCAAAAAGAGAGAGAGATAGTTTTAAAAGAAAAAGAGTCACTTCTGCTTCAACTATTATGCTCAAACCCAAATCATGCTTTTACATCTAAAGATATTTTTGATTATATCTATAAAGAAAACAACCAAAAAGAGTTCTCAGAATATGCTGTGACCTCTTTTATAAAAAGAGTCAGGATTAAACTACCTACAGATATTATTTATAATGAGTATGGCTCCGGATACAAGATAATAACCAACCATATTATAGAATCAGAATAAAATTCTAATTCTATTCAACTATTATCGAAATCTCCACACCTTTGTATGGTTCGATAGCCTCTTCAAGCGTGATTTTCAACTTTTTAGCAATCTTAGGATTTACAGGATAACTTATCCAAGTTGTAGTTATCTTATCGCCCTTTTGAAGATTTTCAACGCTATATTTAACAACTTTTGAAGCCATTGCTTTTAGATTTTGATTTATTCTATAACCTCTCGCTTTATGTGGAAGAGTTGGTTTATCTTTATCATCTTTAAATGCAATTATGAAGGTAGCTTCTTTGTCTTCTATAGGACTATTCTCAAAGTTACTCCAGATAACTTTACCCCCTCTTTTAACAACTGTTTTAGCAAATTTAAGTCTCATAGGATGAGTAATAATTGAGTGACCCATTTTATTAACTATAGTCACTTCAATAGTATCATCTTTATAAGCTACTTTAATTTTAACAGCTTTTCTAACCATCTCCGTGGAATGAATACCTAAGAAACTGTGTGTAGCATACTCATCACGACCTTTCTTATTATACTTCTCATTTCCACCTGGAGATTTTGGCATGTGACAGCCTATACAGTCACTAGTCGCATCGTGTTGGTCCTTAGTATTACAAACTTCAAAATCTTTGCTATTGTATTTATGAGAGTGACATCCCATACATACTTCACTGTTTTTATAAATCTCATTACTCTGAGCATTATGTTTATCGCTATCATCAGGATCTATTAAATTTCCATACATAGTTGGTTTTTCACCATGTTTAGCACTAGAGATATTAATATTATAGTTTTTACCGTGATAAATCTTACTAATTTGATGACAGTAAATACATGAAACTCCATCAGTCTGTCTTACATCTCTATCGTCTGGCTGTTCAATTCCACGAATCATAGATGCAAGGTTTTTAGTAGATGGCATGTGACACAAAGCACATGAATACTTATCTTTATTAACAGCATTTTTCATTTTTCTATGAACTTCATCTTTAAAAATTGATGATTTATGATGCATAGATCTAACATGTTCATAATGAATATCTTCATGACACTCTTTACAAGTTTCACTGTCAAGATATTTTGCTTGAAGAGTTAAAATAGATAAAAATAGCAAAGCAACAAATAATTTCATTAAAGAGTCCTTTAAACTTAAAAATGCAGTTATTATACTATATATTTATTATAATTAATATTTGTCTAAGTTATATTTTTTCCAAAGTTCACTCGCTGCTACATTTCCACTATCTATTGATTTTTTGGCCCATTTTTTTGCATCAGAAAATTTCTCTTCATTGCAGTAGACCTCTGCTAAAAGATAGTAAGCATTTTTATTTCCACTATCTGCATTTACTCTCAACCACTTAATCGCCTTATCAAATTTTATAAGTTGCATATATACAATACCTATATTTTCGATTGCCCCTCTATGACCTTTAAGTGCAGCATCTTCTAAAAGTTGGGCAGCTTTAGTAACATTTTGATCTGTTGAATTACCTTGATAATACATAAGTGCTAAATTATACTGTGCATCTGCATTACCTAAATCTGCTGAACTATCTAACCATGTAAGTGCTAAACTTGAATTCTGTTTAACATTATGTCCAGTCAGATAGATCATCGCTAAGTCATATTGAGCTGTAGCATCCATATTGTGAGCAGATTTTTTCAACCAAAACAAACCTTTCTCTATATTTTTAGAAGTTCCAAAACCATTAAAATAGAGATAGCTAAGTGCATTTTGAGCAACAGTGTCACCCCTAGTAGCATCAGCTTTATAGAGTTCATATGCTTTCTCATAATCTTTCTTTTTAAAAGCTTCCAAAGCAGCCTGACCTGCATAAACAGACGACAATAAAACCAACATCACTAAAAAAAACTTACTCATTATAAATCCTAAAACAAATATAAGGGTTTTTAGAGGTTCCCTTAACTATAAAAGTGTAGATAAAATCGTTAAATTAACATATTATTATTCAACTTAAAAAACTTTTTATAATTTTTATTATATCATAAGGGCAATTATTTTAAAGGATTAATATGAAAAGAGCAATAACACTTGGTGTGGTTTCAATAATCAGTTCACTTATACTTGTTGGTTGTAGTGGAACTTCTCCTTCGGCTTCAGAATCAACTTCGGTTACAGTAAGGGCAGATGCTAAGCATTCTGGATGGACGCAAATTAACGCAAACATAACACAGGAAAAACTTCACACCCTAATCAAAACTGCCGGCGAAAAAGATGGCTGGAAAATGACTGAGTTCAAAAGTAATGCTATAATTGCTGAAAAAACTGATGGTGATGATACTACTGCTGTAACAATCTCTTTTGATAAGCACTCTTTTACAACTAATCCAAAAAATAGTGATTTGGAAGATGTTATTTCTGATGCATTAGCAGATACAACTTCTTCTCACTAATTATATTAAGGGAACCTTAAGGGCAACTACTCAAAGAGTACATGTAGCCCTTCTCTATTTTTAATTTTATAACCACTTGAATCTTTTTCTAGCAGATCAAGTACAACAAGCTTTTTAAAAGTTCTTGATAATGTTTCAGGTGTCATATGAAGATGTTCTGCCAATTGATAGTGTTTCAATCTACTCAGTACATTAGTATGTTCATATAAAAATTTTGCTAAACGAGCCGTTGAGTCTAACACAATATTTAAGGCAATAACATCTTCAAGATATTTTATCTTTTTAGATAGTGATTTAAAAAATATAAGTGCTATCTCCGGATTATGAAAAAATTCTTTTTTAAATTTCTCAAAATCAATCTCAATAACAGTTCCATCTGTCTCAAAAGCTGCTGATGCAGGAAAAGGCATCTCTTCTAAAACAGCTACTTCTGCAACCATAGCCATCGGACGAAATCTATGCATAATTATTTCATTGTTTTTAGGATCTGTTTTATAGACTTTAAGAACTCCATCTACCAATAAAAGAAGAGAGGTTGGCTGCTCTTTTTCATAAAAAAGAATTGAGCCTTTTTTATACTGTTTTTTAGTTGAAAACGAACTAAGTAGCTTGAGTTCTTTTTCATCTAAATTTTCAAAATATTTAAATTGTCTTAAATCTTCCACTAATTTCCTTATTAAGAACAGAATATATCCATCTATGACTTAAAATGCTATTAATTTATTTTATTTAGATACACTTTCGCCATCTAACATGAAGAGAAACAATGAATTTTTTCAACTATATACATGCTGTAGGTACAGGACCTAAGGGAAATCGAGACCTAACTTTTGATGAGAGCAAAGATATGATGAATCAGATGCTTCAAAAAAGTGTGCCAAATGAACAAATCGCTG
>JAYELK010000006.1:0-6192 GCA_034717415.1 Campylobacterota bacterium
AAGTTTTGCTAAAAAGTATATCTAATGAGACTCTCAAAGAGAATTATTGATCTGATTAAAAAGTCTCTAAAGAGTAGTTTTGGAGAGGTAGATGTTTATCTGTTTGGTAGTCGTGTTGATGATACAAAACGAGGTGGTGATATAGATATAGCTATAGATGTAAAACTCTCTAAAGATGACTTTAGAGAGAAAAAGATAAAATTCATAACTTCAATGCTTAGACTTGGATTTGACTTAAAAATTGATATAGTTCAATATAAACAAGACGACTCTCTCTTTTTTAATGAAATAGATAAAAATAGTGTTAAAATAGCCTAATTTTTATTAGCCTCTGCATCTATCATCATCTGAAGAGATGAAAACTGTGAGTTTACTTTACTGATGATAGCATCATACGCCATAAATCTTTTTGCCATAATCTCATAACGGTTATCAAGTGTTTCTACAGCTTTGGCATGATCTTCGAAAATATTGTCATATCTTGTTTTTAAATTATCCTCAAAGTTACTAAGAAGTGCATTGTAGCCTGTGTATCCTTTCATCTTATCATCAAGTTTTTCAAAAAAACCTGTCACCTCACTACTATCTGTAGCATTGACTCCCCCAGCGAAAAACATCTCTACGGCGTTTGAATCTTCATCGAGTTTGCTTTGTAGCACAGATGAATCAAAACTCATCTTTGCATATCTGTCAATCTCTATACCAAACTCATCTAAAGAGACTCCATCAATTTCAGTTTTGTTGATAAAGTCTCTTATATCTCTGCTTATAGATCTAACAAAACTATCGCTGTTAAAAATACCGGTAGCACCACTATCTAAATCAGAAGTTGTCATATCATGGAGGTTAGTCATAAGATTATTGTAGCTATCAACAAATAGTTGCATCTCCGTTACCACTCCTATAGTGTTTTGATCTATATTAACACTAGAGATATCTCCCTCTTTTTTAAGTGTCATTGTAACACCAGTTACTAAGTCGCTTATTTCGTTTGTGGAGCGAGTAGCTTCTATGCCGTTATATTTAAAGGTTGCATCTCTTGCAACTTGAATCTCTTGCATATTACCCAATAGTGAAGCATCTAGTAAGCCACCATCATCACTGAGTGTAATAGCTTGGTCAGATCCTGTCTCTTTAGATGTTAAAACTAAACTAAAAGCATTCTCTCCTGTTTGCAAGATAGTTGCAGTTATAGTATCTGATGCTGCATCATTTATAGACTGCATTAAATCCTCAAGTTTAGTTGTTGCATCGTAAGCTATGTCGTAACTCTGTGTACCAATAGAAACTCTTAGCGTTTCAGTTCCAGTAAATGTTCCAGATGCAACAGGAGTTGTATCTCTGTCGTTAAATGAACCAAGTTTTATGATGCTTGTTTGAGCAAGTTCAACAGTCTCAAGTGTAAAAGATTCTATCAATGCTCCAGCTTCTACTTTTACTTCTGCATCGCCATCTATATCAACTGTTTTGTTGTCAAAGAGAGTGCTTGAACTAAGTGCTGAAGCAGAACTTTTAAAACTTTCCATCAAGGATGTTAAAAGTTCTGCAGATTCTTGTTTCTGCTGAGTTAAGGCGAGTTTTGTCTCAAGAGGTTTTACCATAACTGTTTCATCATTTGCTTTTAGTTTGTCAATAACATCAGAAGTAAGAACCTCTGAACCTATTCCAAGTGAGTTGATTGTTCCAGCCATGATAAATCCTTTTACCTAAAATCTTTGTAAATCTTATAATACCATATCGTCTATTTTGTTGAAATATTTAGTCAATATTTAAAGAAATTTCACTAAAGAAAATAGTTTTGGTGCCGATTTACTTGGCATGAACAACTTTGAAAAAGAAGAAGAAAAGGAATCCAAAATGTGTACCAATCTAGCTTATAATATTTATGCCCAAAACAATATAGGTGTCGAATCACCGGCAAAACTCATAGAGATGCTCTATGAAGGTGTTCTTCGTTTTAATGCCCAAGCAAAAAAAGCTATAAAAGATAAGGATATTGAAAAAAAGGCTTACTGGATAAATCGTTCAACGGCGATAATAACGGAGTTGGTAGCTACTTTAGATATGTCACAAGGTCAGGTATCTGAGTATCTCGAAGGGCTTTATTCTTATGAGATTAGCCTTTTGAGTGGAGCATGTATTGATAACGATACAGAGAAGATAGATGAAGTTAGTAATGTATTTAAATCTCTTTTAGAAGCATGGAGAGAGAGTACAGATGTGGCGAACTAAGCTTCAAATTGCTATAGTAGAAAAAGATATAGATTCTTTAGATAAACTTTTGGATGAGATGCCGGAGTTTAGTAGAAAAAAAGATATGCAAGAGGCGACTTATCTCTTGAAAGAGGCTACTGAGTTACTCTTTAGTCTAAAAGATGAAACAGCAAAATCTATGAAACAGATTAAAAAAAATCTCTCTTTCTTAAAATCTACTCAACCACAACCCACTGCTAAACTCGATATAAAATCATAATCGTTTTTTAACTATCCCAAATTTTAGACTTCTTATCGTGTACTCACTAACAACAGCACCCTTTCTCATGCTCACTATATGTTCAACTGCATCTGCTATGTCACTTGCTAGTAATTTTTCATCTTCTTTAGAACTTGTTTCAAACCTAAGTTCATTGTAAAAATCAGTTTGTGTCATATCTGGGTTGATATTTATAATGCTTAGTCCACTCTTTCTTGTCTCTTCAAAAAGAGAGTCTCCAAAAGCCTTTAGACCTGCTTTTGTGGCACTGTAAACCCCTGCAAATTTACTCGCTCTTATAGCTTCAATACTATTGATATTGATGAGGTATCCATTATTTTGTTTCAACCCTCGAAGCAGAGCATTTGTTAGTAACATTGGAGCAGTAAGATTTAGAAATGTCATTTTGGTTATAGTTTTAGGGCTTAACTCTTCATGTGGTTCAAATCTGCCAAAACCGGCACAGTTTATCAGCATGTGAATTTTCTCTTTTTTGAGAGTTTCACATGCCAAGAGGGTTTGCTTTTCGTTTGAGAGATCAAATGGTAGCGGGATAAAGTTGGCATGTGGAACTGTCTCCTTTGATATGTTGCGACTAACTCCAATGATGTTCCATCCAAGTTCTAAAAGTCTTAAGCTTATAGCTTTTCCAATTCCACTGCTAGCACCAGTTACTACGGCTTTTTTCATTTTTTTATCTCCATCATAATCTCATCAATTTTATTAAAGATAAGTTTTTTTGCACTATCTTTTGTAACTCTTTTTGGTTCAAAATGGTCACTTACAACCTTAAAAATATATCTGTTTTTTATATCTTTTGTAGCTTGTATAAATCCGTCACTCTCCATATCTACAATGTCATATTTATCATTATTATCAATCTCTTTATTTACACATCTTAGTGTTGGGAGTGTGGGAACAAGGGGGAGAGAACTCGTTAGCAGACTCTGTGTGGTAACGCATACACTTAGTAGTTCACCAATTTTAAACTTTTCACTAGCCCCACAAATTCCAACATTTAAAATTGTATCATTATCACTAAATTCTTTTAAAACTTGGCTTGTAGCTTTTTTCATATTTTCTTTGCCAATACCACTTATAATGACACAAAGAGTTTCATTTTTATAATTTTGAAGCTTGAACTTATCAACAAATGCTTGAGCTTCAGCTTTTAGGGCTACTACAATATAAATCATTTTAAGATTATATCAAAAATATTTAGTTATAATTTCGTCGCTTCTCTTTAGACCTGTGCAATGGTAAGTTAGAACAATGTGTCAGGGTAGGAATACAGCAGCACACTTTAGCTTATTATGTGCCGCAGGTATCTGGAGAGGAGTCTTTCTTAACTTATAAAATCAAAATTAATTTTTATCATCTCTGTATTTTGAAATTCCACACGGCTGATTTGGTGTTGGTGGGTTCTCTTTTAAGTATGTTAAATCTTGTAAAGTTTGAGTTAAAACTTTTTTTTGCTGTAAGATAGGAAGCATAATATTATCTTTTTCATTTAGTGGAACACTCCAGTCAAGAAGTAGTTTCTGTACCTCGTCATCTAGCTCTTTAAGGGCATTTTCTATATGTTTAATTGAATTCATAGCAGAAGTATAACTAAAATTTAAAATAATTTGGGTATAATCCCATTCTCAAAGTCTGAAATGATTTTAAAGAGAATTTTACACAAGGAGTTATCGATGCCAAAAATGAAATCGGTAAAAGGCGCTACTAAGCGTTTTAAAGTTAAGAAAAATGGTCAAATTAAGCGTGGTAAAGCGTTTAGAAGCCACATCCTAACTAAACAAGATGCTGCAACTCGTCGTGATCAAAATAGCCCAGCTGTTATTTCTGACGCAGATGCTGCAAACATCAAGGCTATGATTAACTAGTTTTAATCATAAATCTCCAATTTTAGATAATAAATTGGGCAAGTCCATGAAAAATGGCACCTTGAACATGAAGAGTGTCTAGGTAAAGAAAAAGGAAAAATATGCCAAGAGTAAAAACAGGTGTTGTTCGTAGAAGAAGACACAAAAAAATATTAAAATTAGCAAAAGGTTTTTATAGCGGTCGCCGTAAACACTTTAGAAAAGCTAAAGAGCAAATTGAACGCTCATTAATGTATGCATTCCGTGACAGAAAGCAAAAAAAGCGTGAGTTCCGTAAACTATGGATCATCCGTATCAATGCAGCATGTCGTTTAAACGGTATGAACTATTCAACTTTTATGAATGGACTTAACAAATCTGGCATCAAGCTTGACCGTAAAATTCTTGCTGATATGGCGATGAATGACGCAGCAGCTTTTACAGCAGTTGTAGAAGCATCAAAAGCAGCACTTAGCAAGTAAGTTCTAAAGACCTTTTAGGTCTTTAGCTTTGCTAAATTTTATTTAGATATAAAACTAAAGTTCCTTTAGTGTTGTAGTAAATCCCCAAAGAACTGTTCCTAGCTACAAAAACACCTCTTCCATTAAATGTTCGAGAATTTCTAAAAATTTTACTGAGTGCTTGCGTGTCAAAACCCTCACCTTCATCACCTATTTGAGTAATTATATAAGAAGAAGATTCGTATGTTACTTTATCAACTTTTACACTTATTTTTTTAGAGCATCCAACCTCTTTGGCTTTTAGAGTGTCAATGTAAATATCATCCTCTATAAGTCTGTGTTTAGTTTTTGCATCTATGCCTAAATTTCCATGTTCATAAGCATTCATGAAAAGCTCTGTAAATGTTACTCCTGCATTAAAGATGGTTTTACCATCTTGGGTGATGTTTTGCCATAGATTTGTGTACCACTCATCGGCTAAGTCTATATCTGCTAGTGATGTATCAAAAGTTCTTTTATCAACTAGAGTATCTTGAAGATTTAGACGATTTATAAAGATTAGGGTTATATCGTCTTCAGCTTTGTCTATTTTTTTAAAAAGTTTTGATTTAAACTCCTCTTTTGTGAAGCTGGATCTGAAATCATCTTCTATAAACTCTGCATAGGTTTTGTTTTCATATACAGTCATATTTTCAATAACACCATTACTATAAAAGAGAAATTTCTCCAAACCGGTTACATCATATTCAGAGATTTGATAATCTTTTTGATATTTGCTTATGGGTGGATTATTTGATTTTAATCTAACTATATTTTGTTCTTTATCTTCCAAAAGCAGAGCAGGCATAGCAAATTTTGCATATTCCAGTTTGTTATAAATATTGTCAAAAACTATATAATCAACTGCTAGTGCTTCCTCTTCAAGAAGTATAGGTTTAATGTAATCAATAGACTCTTTAACAAGGATATTTAGACTAAAACTGTCATATTCGATCATTTTATCTATAATGTGATTTACGAAGGATGTCATAATTATAGCACTAAGTGAAGCCGAGAGACCTTTTCCCATACCATCAACTATAAGGTAAAAAGTTTTATGTTCATCAATTCTTCTAGCAGTATAAGCATCTCCACTTACAACATCTAAAGGTTGATATAAAAAATCGACTAAAGAGGTAGTTTGTGCATCTATCATCTGATAGTAAAAGTCATTTCTCAAGATATTTAACTCTTTTTGAAATGCTAAATCTTCTTGATAAGAGGTATAGTCATGTTTCTCTTGAAGTTCATTTAGTTTTTTGTCTCGCTCTTGTTTTAAAAAGTCATTTGCAATTAGAAGTTTTGAACTATCTAGCATAACTTCTAGTAGTTGTTCATACTCAATAGGTTTTTG
>JAYELK010000007.1:0-6176 GCA_034717415.1 Campylobacterota bacterium
ATGAAAAATAAATTATCAAAAATATGGTTAGACCATTTAGAAATTCTTGATGTGGCATTTCAACCTATACTAAATATCCATACAGCCAAAACTTACGCTGTTGAAGCTCTGCTAAGAAACTATCAAGATGTTGGGTTTAAATCTATCTTTGCACTTTTTGACACTGTTTACAGAGAAAATCTTTTATACTCTTTTGATTTGGCTCTTCGTGAAAAAGCCTTAAGAAAATATAGAGAGATATCTGGTTTTGAAAATATAAAACTATTTTACAATCTTGATAATCGTCTATTTCCAATGGAAAATTTTTCAAATGGAAATACCGTAAAACTTTTAAAAAAATTTGCTATAAAAAAAGAAAACTTATGCTTTGAAATTTCAGAACGACACGAAATATCAACTGAATTTGATTTTGAAAAAGTATTGAAACACTATAAAAATGAAAATTTTCCCATAGCTATAGATGATTTTGGTGTTGGATATGCCGGATTTAAACTTCTATACGATTCAACACCGGATATTATAAAAATAGATAGATTTTTTCTACAAAATATTGAAAATAATTTAAAGAAAAAACTTATGGTTAGAGGCATCACTCATTTAGCTATTCAACTAGGCATAAAAGTTGTAGCAGAAGGTGTTGAAACAAAAGCAGAGTTACTTACATGCAAAGATATAGGATGCCACTTAGTTCAAGGATATTTGGTTCAAAGACCAACCAAGAATACCAAAGATATAAAAAATGAATATAGCCATATTATAGAGATGCTACAAAGTGATAAAAGAGAACAAAAGAACGATTCTAAACTATTTGCATATATTGATAGGGTAGAACCTTTACAAATCAAAACAAAAATGAATATAGTGATAGATTACTTTAAAAAAAATAGAAATACACCTATAGTTCCAATAATTACCGATGACAATGAACCTCTAGGCATACTTTATGAAACACAGATAAAAGATTTTTTATACTCACCTTACGGCATCTCTCTACTCCTAAATGAAGAGAGTAAATCAAAGTTAAAAAATCTTATAAACAGTTGTGGATATGCTGATATTAACAGTAGTTTATCGACCATAATTGAACTTTTTTCCAACAATCCTGAATCTGCCGGAATTGTAATCACCAAAAATTCTAAATATTATGGTTTTTTATCTGCTAAAGCGATTATAAACATAATGAATGAAGAAAATATTCTGCAAGCCAAAGATCAAAACCCACTTACAAAACTCCCTGGTAATACACTGATAGAAGAGTATATCTCTAGGGCATCCAAGTGTTCTAGTTCTTATCTTTTATGCTACTTTGATTTAGATAATTTTAAAGCATTTAATGATGTTTACGGTTTTAGAAACGGTGATAGGGTGATTCAACTATTTGCAGATATTTTAAGAAAAGAACTCCCTCAAGATCTGTTTAAAGCACATATTGGTGGGGATGATTTTTTTGTAGCATTTAAAAACAAAGAAGATATAGAGATAGATATATATTTAAAAGAGATAAAAATAGTGTTAAATAAATTTTGCGAAAATGCCAAAGAGTTTTATTCTCAAGAAGATAAAAAAAATGGATATATCACAACAAAAGATAGAAATTTAAAAATGAAAAGATTTCCTCTTTTAAGTGTCAGTGTTTCTTTGTTAATCATTCCCAAAAGATCAAATAATTTATCAGAAAACTTAATCAACAATATACTTTCTAGCCAGAAAAAAGTAGCCAAACAAGAGATCAATAAAATCGCAATAAGTTGTATTATCTAACTATTTGTAATCCTTATGTAACTCAAATTTATTATCATTTCTAATCACTAATAATAAGGATATATTTTGAAAACAAGAGAGTTTACTATAAAAACAGAAAGTCCCAATGTAGGTTTCGTAGAGGATTACCTCTTTGAAGATTTGGAAGTACCAAAGGAGTATATTGAATCACTTAAAATATATAATGACTATGTAAATATTAAACTATCTCCAAGTAAAATATATTTTAATGATGACTGGTATGTCAATCTTCAAAGAGTTGGATAGTTATTTAAGTGAAAACTTAAACATTTTTTCCATAGCGATAGCCTCATCCCGTCCATAAACGATAATATCTTCATCTACTGCTATATCTTTTTTACTGATTTTATCCGGATAATCAACAAAATTTAAGATGTGTTTTATACAGTTAATCCTAGCTCTCTTTTTATTGTCACTCTTAACAATTGTCCAAGGAGCGGCCTCTGTATGAGTTGCACTTAACATCATAAACTTAGCTAAAGAGTATTCATTCCACAGTTTTTGTGACTCTTTATCTACCGGTGAGAGTTTATACTGTTTTAGAGGATCTGTCTCTCTTGCTTTAAATCTTCTGGCTTGTTCATCTTTAGAAACTGAAAAATAAAACTTAAATATTTTTATATCTTCATCTACTATCATCTCTTCAAACTCTGGTGCATCTTTTAAGAACTTATGATGTTGTCGCTCTGTACAAAAGCCCATAACAGGCTCAACCATTGATCTGTTATACCAACTTCTATCAAAAAGAACTATCTCTCCAGCACTGGGTAGATGTTTTACATATCTTTGAAAGTACCATTGAGAAGTCTCTTTATCCCTTGGCTTCTCTAATGCTACAACTCTAGCACCCCTTGGATTTAGATGCTCAGTAATTCTTTTAATAGTACCACCCTTACCAGCTGCATCACGACCCTCAAAAATCATCAAAATCTTAAGACCTTTAGCTTTTACATGATTTTGAAATTTCAGAAGTTCCACTTGCAACTTAGACAACTCTTTTTCATATGCTAAAGTCTCTTCTTTAACCCAGATCTGAACTTTACCTGCTTGCTTTTTCTTTCTTCTATCTTGTTCTCTTTTTCTTTTGTCTTGCATATTTTTCTCCATATCAACCTATAAATTTACCTGTACTTGTGATCTGTGCATCCATTATCTCTATCTCTCTAGCCCCTGAACTAACTATGTCTGGATCAAGTGCATAATCAAGAGTTTCATCTCTGCCTTCATAATCTACGGAGTTCAAAATAGTTTTCATAGACTCTAATCTTGCTTTTTGTTTATCAACAGAACGGATAACAGTCCAAGGAGCACGATATGAGTGAGTCTGTTTTATCATATTATATTTAGTAATTGTAAATTCATCCCATCTCTCTTGAGCCTGCATATCTATCTCACTAAGTTTCCACTGTCTAAGAGGATCTGTTTTTCTTCTTTCAAATCTTCTTGCTTGTTCATCTTTTGTAACACTATAATATAGTTTGATAAAAACTATACCCTGACGAACAAGGTCATTTTCAAAACCCTTAACACCATTCATAAAATCATCATACTCTTTTGGCGTACAAAAACCAAAAACTTGTTCTACCATTGCTCTGTTATACCAACTTCTGTCAAACAAAACAATCTCTCCTGCTCTAGGAAAATGTTGTACATACTTTTGATAAAACCACTGAGTTCTTTGCTCCTCTGTCGGTTTTCCAAGTGCTACAATGCGATAATGCTTTTCATCCATATATCTTGTAACCCTTCTTATCGTTCCACCTTTACCAGCAGCATCACGACCCTCAAAAAGAATAATCATTTTTTGACCAGTTAGTTCAAGATGTTTTTGCAGTTTAATAAGCTCTGCCTGATAAGGCTTTAGCATCTGCTCATTATCTCTTTTGCGTTTTGCTTTACTATGATACTTTTTATCAGACTTTGATTTTTTAAATACATCGATTAATTCATCAAGTGAAACTGATTTACCATCTACATCGAAAAGCTGTTGCGTCTCTTTCATTTTTAATCCTTCTATTGCACATGAAGTGTCTAAAACAAGTATACTCCTACTACTCTTTAAAATAATAATAATTATTATAAAAATGTAAAGCATTGCTAAAGATATAACTATACGAAACAACATCTCTTATTGCTTAATTTTTAATCAATAATATTTACCCTATTAAATCTAAAGCAGATATACTATTGAAAGAAAAATATTCAGGAGAAAATAGATGGGAAAATTTGTTAATAGTATAGAAGAATTCTTTACATTTTGTGAAGAGAATGATGTTGGGTTTGTAGATTTAAGATTTACAGATCTTAAGGGTGCATGGCATCACCTTACTTATCGTATGAGTGCTGTAAATGCAGAGATTCTTGAAAACGGTTTTCCTTTTGATGGTTCTTCTGTAGATGCATGGCAACCAATCAACAAATCAGATATGATTTTAAAAGGTGATGCAACTACTGCTTTTTTAGATCCCTTTACTGCTGACCCAACTGTAATTATTTTCTGTGATGTTTATGACATCTATAAAGATGAACTATATGAAAGATGTCCTCGTTCAATAGCTAAGAAAACAGTTAAACATTTCAAAGAATTAAATCTTGCTGATGCTGCATACTTTGGACCTGAAAATGAATTTTTTATGTTTGACTCTGTAACTTTTGTTGATAATATCAATGAGGCAGGTTATAGAGTTGATACTGAAGAGGGTGAGTGGAACTCAAACAACCCATACCCAGATATGTACAACACAGGTCACAGACCAGGGACTAAAGGTGGTTACTTTCCAGTTGCACCAACTGATAGTGCTGTAGATGTTCGTGCAGAAATGATGCAGATATTAGAACAAGTTGGTCTCGAAGTTATTCTTGGTCACCATGAAGTTGCACAGGGTCAACATGAAATGGGTATAGTTTTCTCTGACATCATCACTGCAGCTGACAATGTTCAAAAATATAAATATGTTGTTAAAATGATAGCACACCTTAACGGTAAAACTGCCACATTTATGCCTAAGCCACTCTATGGTGACAACGGAAACGGTATGCATGTACACCAATCTTTATGGAAAGATGGTACCAATCTTTTCTATGAAAAAGGAAATTACGGTAACTTAAGTGAGATGGCACTTAACTATACTGCCGGTATCTTTAAGCATGCTGCAGCAGTTTCGGCTTTTACTAACCCGACAACTAACTCATATAAAAGACTTCTACCAGGCTTTGAGGCACCAAGTATCTTAACTTACTCTTCTCAAAACCGTTCAGCAGCTTGTCGTATCCCTTATGGTGCCGGTGAAAAAGCTACTAGAATCGAGATGAGATTTCCAGACTCTACTGCTTGTCCTTACCTTGCATTTGCCGCAATGATGATGGCAGGTCTTGATGGAATTACAAACAAAGATATTCCTGTTGGTCCAATGGATGAGGATCTGTTTGAACTTTCTCTTGATGAGATTCGTGAAAAAGGCATCCCTCAAATGCCACACACACTTCGTGAATCATTAGAGGGTCTTATAGGTGATAATGACTTCTTAAAACCAGTCTTTACACAAGAGTTTATCAATGCTTACCAGCACTATAGATTTGATAGAGATGTATGGCCAGATGAAGGTCGTCCAACTGCTTATGAGTTTAAAACTACTTACCAGTGCTAACCAACTTTTAATCTCTTTTCATTCCCACTTCTCGTGGGAATCCACATGCCAACAACCTTTATACTTTTTTTGCTATAATAAACTTAAAAAATAGAGAAATATGCAAGAAGATATAGAGTATAAGCTTATTGATGAAATCACTACACTTTCACAACTCTCTAACCATAGACTAAGAGAGCAGACTTTAAAACTTATTGAATTATACAAAAATGAAAAAAAATACAGTGAAAAAATTAAAAAAAACAACAGCTATTTTTTAAAACAGGTAGATAAACGAACAGTTGCCATGAATGCGACAAGTATAAGAAAAGACAAACTACTCGCTCAACAGTCCAAAATGGCAGCCATGGGTGAAATGATGGATGCTGTTGCACATCAATGGAAACAGCCTTTAAACTCTTTAAGTATGATGAATGATATGCTTAGCGATGACTTCAAAGAAAACCTTCTAGATGAAGCCTACATAGAAGAACTAACACAAACTACACAGATGCAGATAGACCACATGGTAAATACTCTAAATGAGTTTAGAACTTTTTTCAGACCTTCAAAAGGAAGTACAGAATTTTATCTACAAGAGTCTGTTGATAGTGTGCAGGTGTTAATGAAAGATGAACTTATAAAAAATGGTATAAACCTACACATAAACCTTAAAAACAACATTAAAATCAATGGGCTTATAAATGAGTTTAAACATCTCTTTCTAAATCTTCTTAGTAACTCCATAGATGCTTTTAATGAAAAAGA
>JAYELK010000008.1:0-5969 GCA_034717415.1 Campylobacterota bacterium
TAAAAATATTTATGTACTTTAATGAGCATAAAAACTTTTGGTGTGATGGAGGGAAGAATACCTTCCAAAGTTCTAGGACTTGTTGTTGAATGGGCTGAAGACCATCAAGGTGAACTTTTACAAAACTGGGAAGATATTAAAGCTACTGGCGAATACCACAAAATAGACCCTCTAGTATAAGGAGATTTAGATTTAGCTCCAGAATATCTTTACTTTAAAGCTTTCGAAAATGACAGTAATCTTCAAGAAAAATTTCATGAATGGGGCTATGTTTAACATCTAACAAAATCTTGGAACTAATAAATTTTCTACGAAAACTTACAGTTCAAGTCAACCGTTATCATCAGAAAAAGAATTTTACTTTAATACCAAATTAAATCTAAATTTGATACAATAAATTATCTTCAATTTAAAAGGTAGATTAAATGTATTTAAGTCAAGACATAAAACCTATTAGTTATTTAAAAGCAAAAACAGCTGATGTCATAAATAGTGTAAATGACAATCAAAGAACAATAATTATAACACAAAATGGCGAAGCAAAAGCAGTTGTTCAAGATATTAAAAGTTATGAAAACTTACAGAATTCTTTAAATTTATTAAAATTAATTGTTCAAGGTGAAAACGATATTGAAAATAATAATATTGCACAACAAGAAGAGATGTTTAATAACTTAGAACAAAAATTATTTAGATAAATTCAAATGAAACAATTTAAAGCTATATGGACAAAAAGTGCTGAATTTGATTTAGAATTAATTATTGAATATATTAAAACTGATAGTTTAAATATAGCAAAAAAAATATTTTTTGAAATTAAAAAAGAGTGTGATGATTTATATTTTTTTCCAGAAAGAAGAAGGATTGTACCAGAATTACAACAGATTGGTATTTTAAAATATAGGGAAATAATTCATAAAAGATGGAGAATAATATATAAGATAGATGCTGCAAAAGTTTATATTTTATTAGTAGTAGATTCAAGTAGAAATTTAGAAGATATATTATTTCAAAGATTAATTAAACGGAAATGATAAGAAATCGTAGGAGATAACAAGGTAATAGTGGCAAAAAGTTTCAAACTTTCTAAACTTTTAAACTATTTTATAAGTCTAGCAAGTTTACCCTGTATCTTAAGCCATGCTCTGTGTTCCATAAAAGGGAAACCTGCAAATATTTTTCCACTCTCTTTTATGCTTTTTGTAACACCTGTTCGTGCTGCAAAAGTGTTAAAAGGAGCTATTTCAAGATGTCCTGCCACTCCTGATTGAGCGCCAAAAACTGTACCTCTTCCAAGTTTTGATGAACCGGCTAAACCGGTTTGACCTGCTAAAACTGAGTACTCACCAATCTCACAATTATGTGCAATATGGATAAGATTATCTAAGCGAGAACCACTCTTAATACGGGTTGAGCCAAATACTGCTCTATCAATAGCTGTATTTGCTCCAATCTCAACATCATCACCAATCTCTACATTTCCATTATGATAGATTTTATTATGCTCACCCAATTTATTTGACGCAAAACCAAAACCGTCACTTCCAATAGTCGTTCCGGCATGTACAATACAATCACTTCCTATTTTACACTCTCTATAAACTGTTACACTTGGGTAGAGAGTAGTATTGTCGCCGATAACAGCATTTGAACCAACATAAACATGAGCCAAAATAGTACAGTTTTTGCCTATCTTTGCACCATTGGCAATCTCGGCTTTTGGAGATATTTTACTCCCCTCACCTATCTTGGCATGTGGAAGTGAATCATCTTCTATGGGTGGAGCGAAATATTTAGAGAGAGTAGCCATCGACCAGTATGAGTTTTCAACCACCAATGCTACACACCCATCTGGGATATGATTTACCAAGGACTCTGTTATGATAATCGCAGCAGCTTTAGAGTTTTCAATATCTTTGACATATTTTGAGTTTGATACAAAAGAAACCTCACTTTTAGAGGCATCTTGAAGTGAATTCATAGCTGTTATTTCAACATCCACAGAGTTAAAGTCACACTCTAAAATCTCAGCAATATCACTTAGTTTCATTCTATCTCTCCAGTGCTACAGCACCACTTCTTACTATCTCTTTTGGGTTATATCTTTTTATCGCTGTTAAAAAGTTTTCAACTCTTTTTGGCTCATCAGAAACCATTGCTATAATCATATTTTCACCGACATTTACTATCTTACCGTTATAAGCTTCACAAAGAGTATTTATATCACTAAGATTCTCAGTTATTGGAAACTTGATCAAAGCCATCTCTTTTTCAACCAAATCGACATGTTCATAAACCCTAAGAACAGGTATAAGCTTATGAAGCTGTTTAGTAATCTGCTCTATAACTCTAACTGAACCAGATGTAACAATAGTAAGTCGTGAGTATTTACTCTCAGGAATAGGAGCAACCGTTAGTGATGTAATGTTATAACCACGCCCAGAAAAAAGGTCAGTGATACGAGATAAAACACTAGCTTCATTAATTACAATAACTGAAATTACTCTTCTTTCACTATTCTCAGTCATTATTTTGTCTCCTTTTTCTCTAATAACATCATGTTAAACAGTGATCCACCAGCTGGAACCATAGGCATAACATTTTCCATTCTCTCAATAATAACTTCTATAAAAGCAACAACATTCTTCTCTATGGCATCTTTAAGAGCAGCATCAAACTCCTCTTTAGTGTGAACCCTATACCCTATTCCACCAAAAGCTTCTGATAGTTTTACAAAATCAGGTTGAACAGAGAGGTCTGTTTCGGCATGTCTTTTATCATAAAAAAGTGTTTGCCACTGACGAACCATTCCTAAAAAATTATTGTTCAAAATAATGTTAATTACCGGAAGTTTTTTCTCAACTGCTGTCATTAACTCCTGACAATTCATAAGAATAGAACCGTCTCCTGTAAAGTTTATACTAACCTTATCCGGAGTTGCGGCTTTAACACCAAGAGCTGCAGGAAAACCAAAACCCATAGTTCCAAGTCCACCAGAACTTACAAACTGACGAGGACGATTAAATGGATAAAATTGACTAGTCCACATCTGATGCTGTCCAACATCCGTAGAGATATTTGCATCATCTCCAAGAAGTTCACCAACTCTTGAAATAACCCATTGAGGCTTAAGTCTATCACTATCTTCATGGAAAGTAAGAGGATGAAGCTCATCAAAGTTAGTTATAGTATCTCTCCAAGACTCATAATTATCAGAATCTACTTTGTCAGCTAAGTTAAGCATATCATTTACAACATTTTTAACATCACCAACGATTGGAAAGTCTGCATTTACAAGCTTAGAGATAGATGCAGGGTCAATATCTACATGAATAACGCCGGCATTTTTAGCAAATTCTGAAAGTTTACCAGTTACTCTATCATCAAATCTTGCCCCTAAAGCAATAACTAAATCTGTTTCACTCATAGCCATATTTGAAGCATAACTTCCGTGCATACCCAACATGCCAACAAGCAAGTTATCATCATGAGACAAAACACCTCTAGCCATAAATGTCTCAACAGCAGGGATTCCAGTTTTATGAACAAAATCTCTAACTTCATAAGCAGCATTTGCATTGATAATACCACCACCAAGATAAAAAAGTGGTCTCTTAGCATGTGCAATCGCTTCCATCGCCTTTTTAATCTGACGAGGATTACCTTTTGTATGAGGCTTGTAAGTCTCTAGGTTAATCTCTATATCATAATCAAACTCTTCTATCTGTGCAGTAACATCTTTTGGAATATCAACATGAACAGGACCAGGACGACCACTATTTGCGATGTAAAATGCCTCTTTAAGGACACGAGGCAGATCTTTTGCATCAGTCACAAGGTAGTTATGTTTAGTACATGAACGAGAAATACCAACAGCATCAATCTCTTGAAATGCATCTGTACCGATTAGACTCATCGGAACTTGCCCTGAGATAACAACTAAAGGAATAGAATCCATATAAGCATCAGCCAAACCGGTTACAGCATTTGTAAAACCCGGTCCAGATGTAATCATGGCAACACCAACTTTACCACTTACTTTGGCATAACCCTCAGCAGCATGAATAGATGCCTGTTCATGACGGTTTAAAATATGTTCAAATTTATCTTGCTTGTATATCTCATCATAGACATTCATAATTGCCCCACCAGGGTAACCAAATACGGTATCAACACCCTCGGCTATAAAAGCTTCAATGACCATTTGTGCGCCACTAATTTGCATGAAAAGTCTCCTCTAAATTAAATGTAATTTTAAAAATTCGCCCATTATACAAAAAAGCAACTATATTTGAGGTTAAAAGTAGAGGTAATTTTAAAATCAAAAATCAATCTAAGATTGAGTTTACTATCATGGAGGGTCTCCACATCTTTAGAGAACCTTTTGTCTGGAGTTCAAGATTTAACTTCGATTTAGGGTAATATTTTTTAAATATATTGAAGAAGTTCTCAATTTGTTCTTGCAATCCAAAGCATAAAATATAGTTTTTTATACCATTTTCTATGAGATACTGATCCCTTTTTTGTCTTACTGCCTGTTCTAACTGAATCATATATGCCCATCCAAAAACTCTTCCCAAAGATCTGTATTTTGAATTGATTTGCATATAATCACTTAAAACATTTTTGATACCTTTAATATCTCCATCAACAGCATAATAATTTGCTTTTGAAAAATCAGATTTCCACCGTTTTTGCAGCGCTAGCCCATCTTCAGTCTTTTGTAACTCTTCAAAAGTTTCCATAATATTATAAGCAGAAGCAATATCTTCTTCTTTTATAGCAGCATAAAATTTATGTTTTGATTCTATCTCTGCCATCATATTTTCTGCATCCTCTTTAAAATCACTAAAATCTCTTAAAATTCTAAATATTTTTATAGCAGAGTGAGTATCATCATTTTCTATAAATTTTTGTGATTTTATATAGAGAGTGTCTGCATAATTCATCAATGCTTCATACTCTGGAAACTCTTTTAAAAATGGATTTAATTTTATCAATTCAAAAGATAGTTTAAAATCTTTTTGTCCTATGGCTATTTTAAATCTCCGATAAACATCTCCCTGCATAAAAAGATCTTTAATAAACTTGGTTTTTTCACTAACCCCTCTATATGGAGCTAAAACTTCACGAGCTTTATCCTGTGCTTTTGGGTCAAGAGAGTATTTTTGAGCGATAACAAAAGTTTTTTTCCACTCTGCTTCCAAAGATTTAAAAATTTTTGAATCTCTATACATCGGATGTTTATTTGCCAGAGAGTATGCCAGAGGAATCTTATCCTGCTTTGCAAATAGAGCAAATTTATCAAAATCACTATATTCTAAAATAATTTTTTGCATAACTATGTTTTTAGATGGAATATTTTTAAAACTTTTAAAAAGATTTATAGCTCTATTTTTATCTCCAATTTCAAGAGATAACTTTGCTTTTTTAACTGTTAAATCCCAAATAATTTCTAATTTCTGATAGATTTTTGTATATACTAAAAGTGGATTATTTTCAATATATGGATAGATAAAGTTATATTCTTTTTTTTCAAAAAACCCTTCTATATCTTTTTCACCATAGTATATAGGATAAAAAAATAGTTCTTTACTTGCAGTGGCAATGATTAAGCTTTGACGCTCACCATCAAAACACAGAGCAGTGATAGGAGTTGAGAGTTTAATATACTTTGGAGATAAAAGCTTATAGTTTTGCAACTCATAAACCAAAATATAACCAAGTGCAGTTGCTAAAAAAAGAAAATTGTTATCACTACTTTTTGTTACCTGTTCAACACTGTCATGTATACCATCAAGTCTTTTGATAACTTTTCCACTCTTTGTATCCCAGACAATACCATTGCCATTTTTATCTACACTAAAAACTCTTTGATTATCTAAAAACTGTAACTTTATAACAGGAGCAGAGTGTCCTATAAGTCTATGAACTTGTGACATACTATCTATGTTAAATAGCAAAACTTT
>JAYELK010000009.1:0-8475 GCA_034717415.1 Campylobacterota bacterium
AGTTTTTTTAGCTTTTGCAATATCAAGTGAGGCTAAATACTCAGCTTGTTCTATCTTAAATAGTTTTTGACCTTTTTTGACACTTTGACCATCTTTGAAGTAAATCTCCTGAAGTATCCCTGAAACTCTAGCTTTTACCTCTTGGTCACTACTTGCTTTTGTTGTTCCTGTATATTGTTTCCAGATGGGAACAGGCTCTTTTTTAACAGTAATAATATTTACAGCAAGTGGAGGAATCTCTTTTTTAACTTTAACAGGCTTTTCATCTGAGCAAGCAGTAATCAGTATAAGTGATAAAAAAAGAATGCTATTTAATATTTTTTTATAGTAGTTCATTGATTTGACCTCAATTTATTTTTATAATTCTATCCAAATATAGTTTTAATATCTAGCTAAATTGTAAAAAACATTATATCGAATCAGTGTTTTTTCACTAGGTCTTGGGTATCGACTGTAAGCATACTCAATAGTCTCTTTTGTGGTATCATCAAGAACATAGTAGCCACTGCTTTTTAAAAACTTGAAGTCTGACATATCCCCGTTTGGGTGTAGATAAAACTCTATTACATTTGTTTTATTCACATTTAAGTCATTAGATAGATTGACTCTTGCTACGCGAGTAAGAACCTCTTGTGTGATTCTTCTCATAATTTCTTTGTTATCTATGATATATTTTTGTTGACCTATGCTTAGTTTTCCAAACTCATCTCCATAAAGTTCTTTGATGTCACTGCCTATATTGCTGCCACTTCTATTTTTGTTTTTTTCTTGCTTTTTCTCTTGAGATGATCTATCTTCATACATCCAAGCCAAAGGGTCTTTTTTCTTTTTTTTAACTGGCTCTTTTTTGGTTATATTACGCTCTACTGCAGGTTCATGCAACACTATATATGGTTTTTGCGGGGGAAGAGGCTCTATTTTTGGTTGTGGGATGGGCTTTTGTTTCACAATTTTTGGTTTAGGTTTTGGATTTAGTTTTGATTTTTTAACCAGCTTTTTAGGTTCATATTTTATAGGTGTTTTTTTCACAATTTTTTTAAGCTGTCCACCTTTTGGCATTGGTGGGGCTATTGGAGATGGTTTTGTCTTCTTCTTTATATCACCGGTTTTTTTATGCTTTTTAGGCAGTTCTTTTAAGGAAATCTTTACTCTGTTTTCTTGTTCTTTGATGGGTTTTTGTATATTTGGAGTCATGATGATAAGTAGCCAAAATAGAAGCATAATTAATAAATGGATGAGCAATGCAACAAAAAAAGCAAAAGAAGATCTATTCAAAAATGTACCATCCATAATTTATTGTATGATTATAACTAATGAAAATTAATACTACTTTGCTATAATATCAAAAATATTTATTAAGGTATAAAATGAATACAGAAGCATCAACAAAAGCGTTTCAAGAAGCACAAAGTTTAATCCCAGGTGGAGTAAATTCTCCGGTAAGAGCATTTAAAAGTGTTGGAGGAACTCCAATCTTTATTACAGAGGGTGAGGGTGCTTACTTAAGAGATGTTGATGGCAACAGATATGTTGATTTTGTTCAAAGTTGGGGACCACTTATCTTTGGTCATAGAGATGAAAGTATAGAAAAAGCTGTTATAGAAGCCGTAAAGCATGGACTAAGTTTTGGTGCTCCAACGATAGCTGAAACAGAGTTGGCAAAACTTGTTGTTTCATTTTTTGATTCTATAGATAAGGTAAGATTTGTAAGTAGTGGAACTGAAGCTGTTATGAGTGCTATTCGTCTTGCTCGTGGTTTTACAGGTCGTGATGACATAGTTAAGTTTACGGGTTGTTACCATGGTCATAGTGATGCACTTTTAGTTGAAGCGGGAAGTGGGGCTGCTACTTTTGGAAACCCAAGTAGTCCGGGAGTTCCGGCTGATTTTACAAAACATACACTTTTGGCTGAGTATAATAATATCGAGAGTGTAAGAAAATGTTTTGCAGACTCTAGTGATATAGCATCTATCATCATTGAACCGATTGCAGGAAATATGGGTCTAGTTCCGGCAGATAAAGAGTTTTTACATGAACTAAGAAAACTTTGTGATGCAAATGGAACTTTACTAATTTTTGATGAAGTTATGAGTGGTTTTAGAGGTAGTGTAAATGGTGCTGAGTCTATTACTGGAGTTAAGCCAGATATCGTAACACTTGGTAAGGTTATCGGTGGTGGTATGCCTGTTGGTGCTTTTGGAGCAAGAGCAGAGATAATGGCACAACTTAGTCCAGAGGGTCCAGTTTATCAAGCAGGAACTCTAAGTGGAAATCCAGTTGCAATGGCAGCAGGATATGCAGCACTCTCTAAACTAAAACAAAATTCAAGAGTGATAGCAGTTTTAAATGAACGCGCTACAAGATTAGTCCAAGGAATGCAAAAAGAAGCCTTGGCATGTGGAATTACAATGCAGATAGATACAAGAGGAACTATGTTTGGTTTCTTTTTTAATGAAAAACCGGTTAAAAACTTTGCCGATGCTTGCAATAGTGACGCTGAACTTTTTGCAAAATTTCACTCTATGATGCTTAATGAAGGTTTTTATTTTGCATGTTCTCTGTATGAGACAGGTTTTATCTCAACTGCTACAACTGATGATATGATAGAAGATACCATCAAAGCGAGTGCTAAAGTATTTAAGGCAATAACAAATGGCTGAAAATCAACAAGAGGAATCTAAGCCAAGAATAAAGCCGATTATAGAGGCAGCTGACAGCCTATCTTTGGGAATCTCTATGGTTGTGGCTGTTGCTATGGGTGTGGGTATAGGTTATCTGCTTCGTAGTATGACTGAGATTTGGTGGACTTTTTGGATAGGTGTGGGTATAGGTATAGCTGCTGCAGTTTTAAATGTTTATAAGGCTTATTCTAAGCAGCACAAAATGTTTGAAGAGTTGGCAAAAGAGCCAAGATATGCAATCAAAAAACAGATTGCTGATGAAGATGATGATGAGGATTATGGTGAAAAAAGCTATTAAGCTTATTGTTGTATCAGAGTTACTGATTTTACTAACTACTTTTATATCTTTTAGTTTTTATATAAATTTGCAAATTGCATTTATGAGTAGTTTACTCGTTATTTTAGGTGCTTCTTATGCTTATAGAAAAATGGTTCAAACGCAGGTTAAAGCTAATAATTTTGAGGATAAGAGAGATCTTCTTGACGATATAGAAGACCCTCATGAACTCTATGCTGACAAGGTACACCCCAAGGGCATTTGTTCCACAGCAAATGACGAAGTCAGAGAAGGTACACTGGGGTATGAACCTATAAATGATGCTCCAATTGAGGAGCTAGATTTAAAGGCAATAGTAAAAGAAGAAAAAGCCAAGATAAAAACACTTAGCGTAAAAAGTATGAAGCATGGAGCAAGAGGAGGTATCTCTGCATTTAGACTTGTTCCCTATGTTCTTTTAGTTTTAGGTTTTATAGCACTTAAAAACAATGAATTACTAGATATAGCTATCTATTTACCATCACTTTTAGTTGGGATTGTTGTTGGTAGTATAAGTGGTAGAGAACTTTTTTCCTAAGAGGTAATCATAGGTATATTTATAGTTATCTTTTTACTTATATCCAGATAAAAACTTGTATTACTTGCTTGTATCTCTAGCTCGTTAGTTCTTTTTTGATTTAAATTATCAGCACTGACTTCTATAGAAAATATACTATATTTTTTTTCTTCAAATTTGATATGCTCACCAACTCTATAAAATATTTTAGTATTAATTTGATTGTTCTCATCAAAACAAGAGTAAATTTTATTTAGTAATTTTATAAAACTGTTTGCATCTATAATTATCTCAGGAATAGTTGGATCAAACTCTTTACAAAAGAGTGTTTTTGAACTAATGGAGTTTGAGGATATGCAGAGATCAACCAAAGTGTAGATATTTGTAAGCTGACCACTTGGTTTTGATTTATTTAGTTTAAAAGATGGTATTTGATAAAATTTTATACCTATCTCATCTTCATTTTCATATCCAACAGTAAGAGCAAAAAATTTGTATCTACCAAACTCTAACTCAATAAATGTTGTTTTAAATCCAAAAGTAATATTTGCATAGGTAGTTGCTAGTTCATATAACTCTGCTGATGAGGCAGAACCTAATAAAAATTGTGCTTCTGAATTTAGTGATAAAACTTTTCCTTGAGAACTAAAGAGTATGAAAGGATTATAATCATACTCTATCCACTGTTGCTCAAAAGTCATAGATTTTTGAATCATTCTTCTATGTAGTTTTTAAGCTTACGCCCAACTTTAGGATGTTTTAGTTTTTTAATCGCACTTGATTCAATCTGACGAACTCTTTCACGAGTTACGCTAAGTTCTTTTCCAATCTCTTCAAGTGTTCTATCACTCTCATCATCCATAATTCCAAAACGAAGTTTAATAACAGCTTTTTCCCTTTCATTTAACTGCTCTAATACACTTTCAATCTGAACTCTTAAATCATCTTTTAGTATAGCATCGGCAGGAGAAACAGAAGTTTTATCTTCTATAAAGTCACCAAAACGACCATCATCTTCACTACCTATAGGTGCTTCAAGACTTATGGGTTCTTTTGTGATTTTGATAACATTTTTAACTTTCTCAACTGATAAACCAACCTCTTGGGCAATTGTATCAACATCCGGCTCTTTACCATGTTCTTGAAGGTGCTTACGCATGATTTTATTGATACGGTTGATAGTCTCAATCATATGAATTGGAATACGGATAGTTCTGGCTTGGTCAGCAATAGCACGGCTTATTGCTTGACGAATCCACCATGTAGCATAGGTTGAGAACTTATAACCTTTTTGATACTCAAACTTATCAACAGCTTTCATAAGACCGATATTACCCTCTTGAATAAGGTCAAGGAAAGGCAGTCCACGATTTGTATATCTTTTAGCAATAGAGACAACAAGTCTAAGGTTTGATTTTGCCATTTTAGTTTTAGAGATTTCAGAGATATTTTTACCTCTTTTAATCTGCTCTAAAATATCAGATAGTTTTTCAGGTTCCATGTCAAAGCTGTTTTTTGAAGCTTCTTTTGTCTGAACAAGTTTTTTAATCTCCATATATGTACTAACCATAGTAGCTTCTGGAACCATACCTGCAATATCTTCTTTGTTTAATTCTTGAATTTTATCTACTAAAATTTTATGGTTTGCTCTTAGGGTTGCATTAAAGAGAGGAAGTTTATACTCCAGTCTTTTTAACTCTTTATCATAACCATCATCACTCTTTAGTGCAGTTTCCATAGCTTTTACAAGTTCATTTATAAGTTTTGAAGTTGGTCCTAAGTCAAGAAGCTTTTCTTTAAGAACACTCTTTTTAAATGTAACGCCAAGAAAATATTGTACAGTCTCCTCCGTAGTTTCTTTATCAAGATTTTCAGGGGCTTTGTCTGCTAGTTTAAGCCACTCTTTTTTTGCTTTTTCTAGTGCTTTAAAGCTAAAAGTTACTTTTTCAACTCTGGTTTTATCTTTTGCCGTAAGTGCTTTTTCTGAAGTGTCTTTCTCTTTTTCTTCTCCATCTTCACTATCTTCTTTTTCGTCTTCAAAACTTTTAAAAAGTTCTTTAACTCTTCTTTCACGGTTTATAAGAGGTTCTTTATAGTCTAAAATAAAGTTTATTAGGTATGGAACAGAACATATAGCATCGATGATAATGCTCTCACCGCCCTCAATTTTTTTACTTATTTCTATCTCTTCTTCTTTTGTAAGAAGAGGAATCTGTCCCATCTCACGAAGATACATACGAACAGGTGAGTCTGAGCGAGACCACTCAAGAAGTTCATGCTCTTTTAAAATATCAAATTTATCAGAGTCATTGCTTTGGAGCATTTTTCTCTGTGCCGTTCTTCTTGCCTCTGCCTCTTTATCGTTAAGTTTTTTTGCATGTTCTGAAGATGTATAGAGACAAGTTTTATGCTTGGTTGCAAGTTTGAAAATATTTTTAGCTTGTGCAGTCGTTGGTTGTTTTTCAAAAAGTTCTATCAATGATTCATAAGTAGCACAATCTTTTGATTTACGCTCACTAAAAAATGAATCAATAGCTTTATTGAGTTCTTTTGCTGTCATATTGCAGTATACCCCATGTGATTTTTAAGTTTTTTTAAAGATTGGATTATACCCAAAATATCTTAAAAATATCTTTTTTTATAGAGATGTAGCCTAAAATATTTTTTGGAACACTCTTTGCTTTTTTACTGAAAAATAATCCAAAAAAAGGGATTTTATGCAGACTGGTTACTATAGTTCGGCAGCTGGGATGGTTACTCAGTTTAATCGACTTGATACTATTGCTAATAATCTTGCCAATGTTAATACAGCAGGATTTAAAGAAGACAATCTGATTGTTGGTGATTTTATGCGTCTTTATAAAGAGGCACGAGATGAACTTCCTAATGAAAATCAGACAAAAGATGCTGCTAAATTTTTAAATAGAACAATGACAAGAGCTCCTCAAATAGTTGATTCATATACCAACTACTCTATAGGAAACATGCAAAAAACTGGAAATTCTCTGGATTTTTCACTCTCAAGAGAAGGTCTCTTTTTTGCAGTTAAAACTCCACAGGGTGTTAGACTTACAAGAGATGGTTCTTTTACTACTGATGATGAGGGTAAACTTATAACAAAGCAAGGTTATGAAGTTTTACAAAATGATTACTTTAAAACAGGTAGCACTATTGGCTTTGATGTTCAAGATAGTGTTATAGAAGTAGATAAAAATGGTCAACTCTATACAAATTTGCCAAATTCAGCAAAACTCACACTCAATTCCAAGCTTTTTATTGCTCAACCGGACAATGCTTCACTTTTGAAAAAAGAGGGAGATAACCTTTTTGCTTATGATGGTATTGAAAAAATGGAAAGTCTCGAAGAAAGTGACGCTGTTTTGCAAGGTTTTATAGAAAAAAGTAATGTAAATGCTGTGAAAATGATGACGCAGATGATAGAAACAAATCGTTTGGTTGGCATGTATCAAAAAGCTATGGATACGCAGATGAATGATATGAATAGAGATGCAATTGAAAAAATTGCTTCAAGCAAATAACTTAGGAGTTAAACAATGATGCAATCACTTTATACTGCTTCAACAGGAATGTTGGGTATGCAGACACAGATAGACACAACAGCAAATAATATTGCCAATGTAAATACCATCGGTTTTAAAAAGTCTCGTGCAGAGTTTGCAGACCTTATGTATCATGTTATGGAGTATGCCGGAACATCTACAAGTGATGTAACAAAAAGTCCAACAGGTATAGAAGTTGGTCTCGGTGTTAGACCAACAGCTATCAATAAAATATTTTCAGAAGGAAGTCTCAAACAGACAGACAATCAGCTCGATATTGCTATTACCGGTAGAGGTTTTTTTAAGCTTGAACTTCCCGATGGTACTGAAGTTTATTCAAGAAATGGTGCATTTAAGATAGATGATAACGGAACAGTTGTAAACAGTGATGGCTATAAATTGGTTCCAGAACTTGTTATACCACCAGATGCAACAAATATAAGTATAGGTACTGATGGTACCGTTACCGTTATTCAACCGGGACAGACTCAGGCAACACAGATAGGGCAGGTTACATTGACAAATTATGTAAATCCGGCAGGTCTCCACTCTATGGGAGACAACCTATATATAGAGACTGACAGTTCCGGTCAGCCGGTAGAGGGTACTCCTGGACTTGATGGTCTAGGAGTTCTTAGACAAGGTTTTGTTGAACTTAGTAATGTTGAACTTGTGGTTGAACTAACTGATCTAATTACAGGTCAAAGAGCTTATGATTCTAACTCAAAAGTAATTACAACAAGTGATGAGATGCTACAAACTACAAATAATCTAAAAAGATAATAACCTTCTAAAAACAGCTTAATATTATTTGATATTAAGCTGTTTTTTCTTCCAGCAATTTGTTTTTTTAACTCTTCATGGTTGATTAAACTCATATGTAAATCCTTAAAATTATTCACTTGATTAGTTTATTAAATGAATCTACTTTTTAAGGTTTACACAGTTTATTTTACGCTCTCAAGAATTAATATTTTTAATCCCAGATAATCCATTCAAATATAAACCATCAATATATTTTAAAAATGAAAATATAAGAGATATGACATACAAAGGTTATACTATAAACTATAAAGTAAACTTTGAAAAAGACTTAATTGAGATATTAAGAATTTTCAATAGAAATAAACCTACAAGCTAAGGCAGATACAACAAATCATAGAGACTGTGAATTTAGTCCCAAAAGCCTCTAGTTTAGACTGAATATCCAACTCAAATTCTCAAATATTGCATCTTTTTTTGAGAATTTTGTAAAAATAAAAATATTTCTAAAATGTGGAAATCTTGGCATGTGGAAATCTTGGCATGTGGAAATCTTGGCATGTGGAAATCTTGGCATGTGGAAATCTTGGCATGTGGAAATCTTGGCATGTGGAAATCTTGGCATGTGGAAATCTTGGC
>JAYELK010000009.1:8575-27669 GCA_034717415.1 Campylobacterota bacterium
TGTGGAAATCTTGGCATGTGGAAATCTTGGCATGTGGAAATCTTGGCATGTGGAAATCTTGGCATGTGGAAATCTTGGCATGTGGAAATCTTGGCATGTGGAAATCTTGGCATGTGGAAATCTTGGCATGTGGAAATCTTGGCTGAAAGCAACAAGTAGCTTTCAGCAATCTAAAATAAATTTAGATTAATTTCTTAAGGGACATAGAGTCCTTTTAATGGTTTATATAACAAATAAGGGAACATAATGTCCATATAATGATATATTTCAGACTAAAAGGACATTTTATTTTTAAGTATATTAATGAAAAAAACTCTAAAGTTGTAAAAATATAACAAACTGTCATATTTTTAACTATTTTATAGTTTTTATAAGACATTTAATATGTTCCGTTAATATTTAATACCATATTCCTTTGTGCTATAATATTCCTTGAATAAATAGTTATATCTAAGTTTTAAAGATATGATAGTACTGAAACTGTAAAACAACCTTACTTAAGGGAAATTATACAAATCTAACCATCATTAAATATTTTATTTTTAAGTGATTGGCTCAAAACTTTTTAAAAAATAAGAATCCTTTGAATTTATATATGCCTATTTGTTGCAAATTAACAAATTTGGTAAATTAAATTTTAGAAGGTCTCTTAAATGAAGAGATTTATTTTAGCAATATTACTTGCAGGAAGTTCACTAATGGCTTATGACTATGGATATAACAATTCAAACTCAAACAATGATAATTCAGGTTATCAAGGAGATTCTGGTAGAAACTATCAATATGATATGACGAATCAAAATGATAGACAACAGTATAGTGTTGATACGGATGCACAAATGAGAGATAATAGTGCAGATGGTTATGTTGATAGATTTTATGATAATTCACAAGGGCAATATGGTGGTGGAATTTATGGCAATTAATAAATTGTAATAAAATGGGTGATAAAGCAGAATTTATTTTTTGGGCAACATTAATATTATATATTATTACACTAGTTTCTGTACCTTATGTCGGTGTTTACTTAACATATGTAGCCATACCTGTTATAGTAATAAGTGGATTAATATGTAAATTTACTGTTTGGAAAGAATAAAAATAAAATTTAAGTGAGTTTCACTTAAATTTTGTTAAAATAACTTATATTTTAAATATTGGAGAATATTATGCAAACATTAACAATAAATATTCAAAATGAAACTTTGACTGAAAAAGTTTTATGGATGTTAGAACATTTTAAAAGTGATGGATTAGAAATATCTTCTAAAGAGGATATTGAAGATTTAAAAATTTTAAAAGCAACAAGAAATGAGGAAACTATATCTTTTGAAAATTATTTAAAAAATGAAAATTGAGATTAGAAAAAGTGCTATAAAAGATTTAAAGCATATTTCAGAACCGTTTAAAACTAAAATACATAATAAAGTTTTAGAATTAAAAGATTTTCCAAATATACAAAATATTAAAAAACTTACAAATTTTGAACCAGCATACAGATTAAGTCGTTATATTAAGGAAAAATAAATATGGATAAAAAAATATTCAATGAAGCAGAAGAAGTTTTTTAAGAGATAAGATCTGTATCTGTATTGATGAGGGAGTGTTCAAAATTATTTAAGTAGGTTTAGTCCAAGCTTTCTTATCTCTGCATATTTATGAAAGTGAAATGTTTTATACTCTTTTGTAACCGGTTCTATAAGCACTATGTTTTTTGCAGAATTGGCTAAAATAAGTTTAGTTTGATTATATATAAGAATTCTCATAGATTTTTCAAACATCTCTAAAATATTATTTGTTTTAAAAAAATTATTTGGCATCTCTATTGTAAAAGAGTTTTTTCCAACTACATCAACAGCCAAAATATCATCATAAGCAGCTTGATTGATACCTAAATTTTCACATAAGAATCCATCACTGTATATGATATTGTCTATTTTTTTCTCTTCAAAAATTCCTGGTATTGCCATACTTGCCAAAATCGCATCTTTTATCTTGGCATTATCATTGGAACTAAAAACCTTTATATCTCCACTTAGTATATTTGTTGCTATTAATTTTAGTGGGATTTTTGTTTCTTTAATCTTCATATTGTGAAAGATATTATCTAAAATATTCTCTATCTTTTCACTTTTTATTATAGAGTTACCATTAAGTGAGAATTTTATCCAATTGAAAATATTTGAAAATTCTATAAAAAGTGCATAAATCTGCCTCTCTTTCATACCTATTGCAACACAAGCGCCTATAATAGAACCCATACTTGTCCCAATAATTTCTGCCGGAATTAACTCTTTTTTTTCCAAATCGTGGATAAGCCCTAAATGGGCGATGCCCAAAGCCCCACCACCAGATAAGACTAGAGTAAATTTATGGGTTTTAAACACTTTCATGGTTTTAACAACTAAAGAATTTCTTTTATCACAAAATATATAATCACAATTTGAACAAGTATCACAATTATAAACTTTATTAAAAAAGAGGCTTTTTTGATTTTATGTCTAAAGACAATCATTGATAGCATAGAGCCAATAGTTCCACCTAAAAGTGAAGATAAAAGGAGTTTTTTTTCTGATACTCTTTGAGCATTTTTTGATTTTAATGATTGAAATTTATCATAAGCATAGAGTGAAAATGAGAAAAAACTGATCACTATTAGATATATTTGCAAGTATGTCAGAGTAAAAGAGATGCTAATCATTCATATAAGCCTTTAGGTTTAATTTGTTGTGAGTATATCTAACTTTATAAAATTTCAACCACTTTTTGGATATAATCGCAAAATTAATTAGATAATTTAGTTAGGATTTTTATATGCAAAAAGAAAATATTGATGGAAAAGTTTGGACTTTTGGAAAAGATATTGATACGGATTTGATTATAGCGGCTCGTTATTTAAACACATCAGTTCCTGAGGAATTGGCAAAGCATGTTATGGAAGATGCTGATCCAGAGTTTGTAAACAATATGAGTAGAGGTGATGTAATCGTTGCCGGTGAAAATTTTGGTTGTGGAAGTTCTCGTGAACATGCCCCCATAGCTCTTAAAGCTGCTGGTGTTGCTGCGATTATCGCTCCAACTTTTGCAAGAATTTTTTATAGAAATGCGTTTAATATGGGGCTTCCTATATTTGAATTGCCACAGAGTGCAGAGATAAACGAGGGCGATGAAGTTAGTATAGATATGAATGCCGGTACCATTACAAATAAAAGTACAAACAGATCATATAACTTTACCCCTATTCCTCCCTTTATGCAAGAACTTATAGATGCAGGTGGCTTAATGAACTTTGCACAGAATGAAATTAAAGGTAAATAATGAAGAACTATAAAATAACACTTATTAAAGGTGATGGAATTGGTCCAGAGATTATAGATGAGGCAGTTAAGGTTTTAGATGCTGTATCTTCATCTTGTGATTTTCATTTTGACTATGATGAAGCTTTGATGGGTGGTTGTGCCTATGATATTACGGGTGATCCACTTCCAAAAGAGACTATAACAAAATCATTAAACTCTGATGCAGTTCTTTTTGGTGCAATCGGTGGTGAAAAGTGGGATACTTTACCTAGAGAAAAAAGACCTGAAAGTGGACTTTTAAGATTTAGAAAAGAACTTGGTGTCTATGCAAATCTTCGTCCTGCTGTTGTTTATGACGAACTTATAAATGCCTCATCATTGAAACCTGCAATCATAAAAGGTGTGGATTTAATGGTTGTCCGTGAACTTATTGGTGGTATCTATTTTGGTGAACCTAAAGGTCGTGATGAAAATAGAGGCTATAACACTATGGTTTACACTCGTGATGAGATTGTTCGTATCGCTCACAATGCCTTTAAAATTGCTATGGAGAGAAGTAAAAGAGTATGCTCTATCGACAAAGCAAATGTTTTAGATGTTTCTCAATTATGGAGAGAGACTGTAGAAGAAGTTGCAAAAGAGTATCCGGAAGTTGAACTTTCTCATATGTATGTTGATAACGCTGCTATGCAGCTTATCAGAGATCCTAAGCAGTTTGATGTAATGCTTACAGGAAATATCTTTGGAGATATTTTAAGTGATGAAGCTAGTATGTTATCTGGTTCTATCGGTCTTTTACCATCAGCTTCTGTTGGTGCAAAGATAGGTGTTTATGAGCCTATTCATGGTTCTGCTCCAGATATTGCAGGTCAGGGTATAGCTAATCCTATCGCTACTATTTCATCAGCTTCTATGATGCTTAGATATGCTCTTGGAGAGATTGAGGCTGCAGATAAGATAGATAAAGCTATTAAAAAAGCATTAAAAGAGGGTTACAGAACTCAAGATTTGGCTCAATTTGATGCTAAAGAGGTCTGTTCTACCAGTGAAATGGGTTCAATCATAGCTAACTATATAGCAAGATAGATAGCTATAGTAAAAGATGCAAACACTTACATTAGCAAATATTTATGAACTTCAAGATCTTAAAGAGGAGGCCTTGGATATTTACAAAGAGATTTTAAAAAAAGATCCTTCAAACAGTGATGCAAAAATTGCAGTGAGAAGACTCTCCGGCATGAGAAAAAAGTTTTTAAATGTAGATAACGAGATGAAAGAGTTTTTTCTTAAAATGGATACGGATATTGAGTTTAATGAGTTTGAACGATGGTTATTGAGGAGTTGAAATAATGGAATTAAAAGATGTGATACTCTCAACTTTAGCAGAGATGGAAGATGTACTTCCCGAGCAGGTTTTAAGCTTTGAAGAAAAAGAGATTAAAGAAATAGATGAAGTGGAAGTAAAAACTTTGGAAGAAGAGGCAGAATCTACAGGAGTAAATAGTGAACTTATCTATTTAAACTCAATGAGGGAGAGGCTTTTAGTTCTTTTTGAAGGCTTTCAAGCACCAAACAACACAAACATAGAAGCAAAAGTAGATATGACACTGAACTTTTTAGAGTATGTCTTAGCAACTATAGATTCCAGAGTTGAGATGTTAGGAAGTGAAAAATGAGCCAATATAGAGTACTTATAGATGCTGATGATGAGAAAGGTTTAGTTCATAAAATATCCACTATTTTTTATAAAAATGACTTAAATATACTTTCAAATAGTGAGTTTGTTGATAAAGAAAATAATAAATTTTTCATGAGAAGTCTTCTTGACGGGGAGATAGAATTAAGTAAATTTAAAAAATCTCTCTACAATGTTTTACCAAAAAATTCAACAGTTGAAGTGATAGAACCTAAAAAGAAAAATATTATTATAATGGCAACTAAAGAGATGCACGCACTTGGGGATATTCTTATTCGTCACGAAGCAGGTGAATTAGAGGCAAATATTTTGGCTGTTATATCCAACTATGATAAATTAGAATCTTTAGTAAGTAAGTTTAATATTCCATATATAACAATTTCTCATGAAGGATATGAACGCTCAGAACATGAAAATGAGGTAATGAAATCTATTGATAGTTTTGAAGATGTTGATTACATAGTTTTAGCTAAATATATGCGTATTTTAACTCCTAGATTTGTAGAAGCTTACGAAGATAAGATTATAAATATTCACCACTCATTTTTACCTGCATTTATTGGTGCAAACCCTTATAAACAAGCGTATGACAGAGGTGTAAAGATTATTGGTGCTACTGCGCATTTTGTAAATAATAATCTTGATGAAGGTCCGATTATTGCGCAAGAAATTATACATGTAAACCATGCTTATAGTTGGAGAGATATGCAACGATCAGGTAGAGATGTAGAAAAAATTGTTCTCTCTCGCGCACTAAAACTTGCTCTTGAAGATAGAATCTTTGTATATGCAAACAAAACGGTAATCTTTTAATGTTCTTGTATAAAATATTTGTCAGTCAAAATAGATTGCAGGAACTCACTTGTTTAATTTAGTTCTAGTAAATCCACAAATTCCCAACAATACCGGTGCCATAGGAAGATTATGCGTTAATGCCGGTGTATCTTTGCATATCATAAAGCCAATAGGTTTTGATATTGATGAAAAAGCTGTTAGACGGGCAGGGCTTGATTACTGGAAAAAACTTGATCTGTATGTTTGGGAAAGTATAGATGAGTTTTTTGATAAAAATAAGATTACAGATAATGCCCATTTTGCAACAACCAAAACAGATAGACCATATTTTGATGCAGAGTTTAAAGAGGGTGATTTCATCTTTTTTGGCAGTGAGACAGCAGGAATCCCAGAAGATATTTTAAATGCTTATAAAGAGCAAAACATAACCATACCTATGACGAAAGAGGGTAGGAGTCTAAATTTGGCTATTAGTACAGGGATAGTCCTTTACGATGCGATTAGACAGAACTATAACTCATTTAAGGAAAATGTATGACAATCATAGATGGAATTGTATTTTTTCTTTTCATACTCTTTATGATATTTATTTTTGGTGGTTATCACAAAAATAAATCAGCCAAAAGAGAAGAGCAGTTTAAAAGAGAAGAAGAAGCTAAAAACAGAGAACTAAAAGAAAACTCTTAAAAAAGTCTGTTTGCCCATATCTCAATACTGTTTTCAAACTTTTCAAAGAGACTTTCTGCATTTTTAACAATAAGTGACATTTTTAATCCTTTTAATTTTAATAAATATTACACAGTTTTAGACCTAAACCCTAAAAATATGACAAATTGTCATGAAATTTTTGACTTTATTTCAAAAAAACATTATAATTTGAAATATTTAGCAAAATAAAGGGGTCGTTATGAATAGTTTTGCAGTAATTGTCGAAGAGATTAAAAGTATAGTATCTTCTGAATACAGTGTTAAAAAGATATTTGATAAAGATATTGCTGATATTTTAGGTATTAGTCAGATGAATTTTGCAACCATGAAAAAGAGAAATAAAATTCCATACGCTGAACTTTTAGATTTCTGTGCAACGAAAGCTATTTCTATAAACTGGATGCTTTATGGACAATCCCCGGAAAGTTTAGTGGAAGCAACAAATAAATTCTACATGGTTAAATATTTTAATGATGTAAATGCAAGTGCCGGTGGTGGTGGTGACTCTGAGTGTGAGGAGATAGAGGAACTTGAAATACCTGAACAATTTCTTTTTATGCTTGGTGGTGAGAAAGAGTTGAGAAATATAGAGGCTATAAATGTATCCGGAGATTCTATGGAACCTACCTTTAGCTATAACGATATAGTTTTTATAAATAGAGGCAAAACAGACCTTCAAAGAGGTGGTGTTTTTACTATACGAACAGAAGCCGGTCTCTTTATAAAGAGAGTTCAAAAAAGAATAGATGGAAAAGTAGATATAATATCAGACAATGAAGTTTACTCTACGCAGACCCTTGAACCCAATGAGATAGAGGTAATCGGTAGAGTTGTAAGTAGATTTGGTGATGTAGACTAATAAGAGGATTTTTACTTTGAATTTAGATAGATTTTTATATTTTTTTATATTTTTTTTCGCGTTGCTACTTGTTGGTTGTTCTTCAAAAGATATTGAAGTAAAAAAAGAGCCTGAAAAAAGTATAGGTATATATGATTTAGAAAATATACCTCAAGATATAACTATTTTCACTAAAAATATTGATGATAGTGCTAGTTTCTATGATATTCAAAAAAAATATGAAAAATATTACTTTAGAGTATGGAATATTGAAACACCAAGTGAAACTTTAGACGCAATCAAGTGGCCGTTTAGATCATATAGAGTTGATAACAGTTATGGAGAAAATCTACAACCGTTAAAAAAAGATTTTTTTGACAGCATGTATGAAAATGCAAATTTTAATGACTATGCAACTATAAACAGAAAAGCGATTACTCTAAAACATCTAAATATTAGAGCTTTTCCTACTCTAAGACCTCTACTAAGAGACCCCTCTTTAGCTGGAGAGGGTTTTCCTTTTGATTATCTTCAAAATAGTAGCATATCAGCAAATAAGCCAATTTTTGTTTCACATTTTTCCAAAGATAGGGAGTGGGCATATATATTTAGCAGTTTTACTTCTGGGTGGGTAGAGAGTTCTGATATTGTATTTTTACAAAATAGGCATGTTAAAGCTTGGCAAAAAGCAGAACAGATTTTATTGACAAAAGAAAATATTCCTTTATATAGTGTAGATGGAGAGTTTCTTTTTAACTCAAAAATCGGCATGATGTTGGCACTTATAGAAAAGAAAAGAGATGAGTATATAGTTTTGGGTATTTCCAAATATAAAAACAAAAAACCACTCTATGTAAAAATAAAAATACCAAAAAATATAGCAAGTAAAAATATTTTAACTATAAACGGGGATAATTTAAGTAATATTATCAGTGAAGTCTCTTTGTCAAACTATGGCTGGGGTGGCATGTATGGTCAGAGAGACTGTTCTTCCACTCTTCGTGATATATTTGCACCATTTGGTATATGGTTACCTAGAAACTCTTCCCAACAAGCAAAAGTTGGTAAAATAATTTCTCTAAAAGATTTAAGTGATGGAGAAAAAGTAAAACTTATTAAAGAGAGAGCTGTTGCATTTGAAACACTTCTTTATAGAAAGGGTCATATAGTTCTGTATGTAGGAATGCATAATGATGAAATCATAGTTCTTCATAACACTTGGGGTATAAAAACTAAAAAAGATGAAGTATCTGGCAGAATTATCGTAGGTAAAACAATTTTAAGTAGCCTAAAACTTGGAAAAAATCAAAAAAACTATGATGAAGAATCTGAACTTTTGAAAAACTTAGTCAGTATGAATATCTTGACTCACTAAGCTTTTATATCTAGAATTGAACCAAGCATATCATCCTGTGCTTTGATAGCAACAACATTGGCTGCCGTAGCATCTTGTGCAATTATTTGATCTGGTAATTCCTTAGCTAAGTCTGTTTGACTTTTAGTAGAACCTGTGTCATCAGCCATACGAATATTTGGTGTTACTGAAGCCTTATCATCTGACATTCTTACATCACTAGGAACAAAACCATCTGTATTAACATTTGCAATATTATTTGCATTTGTATTCATCATTGTTTGATGGGCTTGAATGGATGAGACATTATTTGAAATATTCATAATTCACTCCTCATATCGTTCATTATAGTATGATATTTATAAAAAGAAGTTTATAAATTAAAAGTAGGTTGGCATGTAGAATCTCCACATGCCATAAAAAAAGAGATATATTAATGCAGGTCAGCGTTAAGTTTAATCTCTCTTGTTGAACGAGAAGCTGTGATTTCACCTGTCATAGAGTTTTGTCTAAAGTGAATACCATTAAGTCCTGCTAAATCTTTACCTTTGAAAATTTCACCTTCCATAGTTAAGTTTGGATTAGCTTGTTGAATTTTAGTAAGTTCTTTAGGATAAATTCCTACTTTTGTACCCTCTAAAATAGCTAAGCCAGCATCGATAATACAAGCATCACCTAAAGGAATACCACAAGTTGAATTAGCACCTAAAAGAGAGTTTCTACCTATAGAGATAGGGTTTCCATCAGTACCACTAAGCACACCTAAGATAGAAGCACCACCACCAACATCTGAACCATCACCAACGATAGCAGAAGAAGAGATACGACCCTCAACCATAACTGAACCGGTAGTTCCAGCATTGAAGTTAATGTATGAAGCACCTGGCATAACAGTAGTTCCAGCTGCAAGTTGAGCTCCAAATCTTACTTTTGAAGTATCAAGGATTCTAGTGTTGTCTGCTGGAATAATATGTTGTAGAAATCTTGGAAATTTATCTACAAAGTCAATATGTGGATATTCATTTGCCAGTTTTAATTCGATTTCAAACTCTCTTAAATAGTCAAGTTCGATTGGTTGACCATTTGACCACGCCACATTAGGCAGAGCGCCAAATGCACCATTTAGATTAATTTCTCTAAGATCTACTTTTGCTTGTGATATTGCATAAAGTTTTAGATAAGATGCTTCAACACTCTCTAGTGGAGCATCATCAAAGATAAATGTTACTTTGAACTCGCCTTCTAAAGAACCACTGTTTACGATTTGAGCATAAAGAGCAGAAACAACTTGAATATTTTTATGAGCATCACCATGAGCCTCATCTGAATAAGGAGTAAAAGCACTTAGACATCTCTTTAAAAATTCTAAGTTAATGTCACAAACAACTTCAGTTTGAGTAAAATCAACATTAATACCTTGTTCTTCTAATGCTCTAATGAAAATGGCAGCACTTCCAAAGTTTTCATCCCAGTTAATTAAAGGGTAGGTTGCTTGAAGAGATTTTTCAACATTTAATTGCCCTAAATCTACTCTACATATACCAAATGCCAAAGGATCTCTATATCCTTGAGTTGTTGATTTTATATCTTCTATCAATGCTTTAAAAGCATCTGTTGTTTGGATTAGTTCCATGAATTCTCGCTTAAATAATTTATTTACGCCATTATACTTAAAATATTACTAATAAGTATTTATATATACTACGCTCATGAACAAATGGATAGAATTTTTAAAAAACAATGACTATATAAGTGTTAAAAAATATATAAAAGATGGTGCAGACTTGAATGATGCTAATGAAAATGGTGAATCAGTCTTGGCATGTGGAATTAGAGCATGTTGTGATATGGATTTGCTTATGCTTCTTATAGATAGTGGGGCAGATATATTTGACTTTGATGATGAAGGTGTTAGTATCTTTGATATGGCTATAACTTATAACAATATTGAGTTAGTTGAGTATATCATAGGGCAGGGCATTGATGTTAATAAAACAAACAGAAGAAGTAACTTCACTCCACTGATGGCAGCTGCTTGTTATGGTAGGTTGGAAATTGTACAGATACTTTTAGATAGAGATGCTAATCAAGACGCATTAGATACAAAGGGTTTTAGTGCTATTGATTTTGCAAGGAAGATGAATAAAAAAAGTGTGCTAAAACTACTAGATTACGATGAAAATAGTCCCAAAAACAAGAGTTTTACAAGATAAAGTTTATTCAAATAACTCACCTTGCTTTTCATTATTAAGTGGCTTTCTTTTCTCTTTGAGTAGCCAGTCTTGAAGCAAAGACTCTATAACTTTACTAAGGCTCATTTTATATCTGACTCTGGAGTATTTCATAGCTTCTTCCCAAGTATGTTTGTCTATGAGAAGACTCCTTGTTATTTCATCTTTTGGTTTCATGCAATAGACTCCATTAGATTTAAGAAGTTTTTATAACTATCAACTATTTTTTGATTTTTTTGATTTAAGATATAAAATTCAATGGCTTTTTTTCCAAGTCTAGGTATTTCATTTTTTACAGCCCAACTGCTAACAGTTCCTTCTGGAACTTCTAAAATCTCTGCTAAATGTTTTTGTGTGATTTCAAGTTCACTACATATATCTTTTACAATATTATTTTTTTGTTTTTTTGTTTTTTTCAAGACAGGAATGGTGGGTATATCTATGCTTTCTTTTTTTTCATCTGCTATCTCTATATTTGTTCCACTATTTTCTATCCATTTTAATACATCAGAAGCATTTAAAAGCCAATCTCTACTATTGAGTGTTTTAACAACATCAGATGTAAACTTTGTTGCATTTTCTTTTGCAAACTTTTCATCGCTAACTTGATAAAGTATTGAAAAAGCAAGTTGTTTCGGTGCTGAACCACTATATCCCCAATCAAATCCATTCTCTGATTGTGAAAAAAGCTCATACCTCACGGGAAGTTCAACTTCACCATAGGTCACATACTTACTTCCTAGAAGTGTTTTGTGACCTTTAAATACATAGTTGTTTCTAGTAACTGTCATTGTGCCATCTCTTATATTTTAAAAGTATAGTGATCCATATGTTTTTTAGACTCTTTTTCCTCGTCTATATATAAAAATCGACAAAAAACATATATAGCAATCACTAGCAACAAAAGTACCAATAGCCAAACCAACATGATAAAAATCCTTGATTTTTTATACTTTATAGATCGACAAATCTATAAATTATGTTAGTTCATACTCTACTTTTAGTAGTTCTAACTCTTGAATAAAGAGATTAAAATATTTTTTTAGTTCTATTTTATCTTCACTGCAAAGTGAAAGTTCAACAGATGCTTTGGTGTTTTGAAATATTGGCAGTGATGAAAGTTCAATGTTAGAGGGAAGTTTTTGCATTAAACTTATAAGAGTGTTTTCACTTGTTTTAGCTAGTAGTGTATATCTGAATTTTTCTTTTGAAGATGAAAAAAAAGTTTTAATAATATCTTTTATCATAGGATGAGCCATCATTGGAAATCCTGGAACAAAGAAAAATCTATCTTCTAAAGAGAAGCCTGACATATTATTTATGGGATTAAAAAGTAAGTTTGAATCTGGTGGTAAATCTGCCATGTGAATCCTGTGAGGGTAGGCTTCATCGGCAAATTTCTCTATAATATCTTGCTTAAATTGTTTATGAACTACAAGAGGCTTTTGTCTAAAAACTTCTGATGCTATCTCTCTTGTTAAATCGTCTGGAGTTGAACCGATACCACCAAAAGAGAAAAGAACTGATGTTTTATCCTCTTTAATAAGCTTAAAACTCTTTCTCATCAACTCATTATCATCTTTAACAATAAATGAAGCAAAAAGTTCATGTCCATATTTTCTCAGTTCATCTCTTAAAAAGACAAAGTGCTTATCTTCTCTTCTTGCATTAAGTATCTCTGTTCCTATTATTAGTGCATAAAAATTCATTACTCTACTTTTTATTTTAATTATTGTATTATTACATAATTAAAATAAAAGGTACTAAAATGTCTCAAGCACAGAAATTAGAAGAGTTACTGACGAAGAGTGTTATTCCAGATTTAGATGAAAGATTAGATGAAATTTTTGAAGAAATTGCTGACAATAAAGAAGCAACAGAAGATGCAAAAGAAGAGATAGAAGAGCTTCGTGAATTTAAAGCTGACTTGCAAGATGTCTTAGAAGATATTAAAAGTGGTGATATAGAAGAGGATGAGTGTAAAGAACTCATAGAAGATATTTTAAATGCTCAAAAAGGTGACGAAGAAGATTTTGGGTTTGTTGAGGAAGAGTGATTTATAGTTAGTTTTAAACTCATTTATATATAATTTCATAAATAAAATATTCAGGATAAAATATGCGTATAATTCTTTTAGGAGCTCCTGGTGCTGGAAAAGGTACTCAGGCTCAATTTTTAACAAAAAAGTATGGTATCCCTCAAATTTCTACAGGTGATATGTTAAGAGCAGCTATTAAAGCTGGGACAGAAATGGGTAAGATGGCGAAGGCTGCCATGGATGCAGGTCAGCTTGTAACTGATGAGATTATCATTGGACTTGTTAAAGACCGTATATCTGAAGATGATTGTAAAAATGGTTTTCTTTTGGATGGTTTTCCTCGTACACTTCCTCAAGCCGACTCTGTAACAAATGCAGGTATTGAGATTGATGCAGTAATTGAGATTGATGTTGCTGACAGTGAAATTGTTACTCGCATGGCTGGTCGTCGTGCTCATTTAGCAAGTGGTAGAACATATCATATAGTTTATAATCAACCAAAGATTGAAGGCAAAGATGATGAAACGGGTGAAGATTTAGTACAACGAGATGATGATAAAGAAGAGGTAGTTCTTGATCGTCTTAAAGTTTATCATGAACTTACAAAACCTCTGATAGATTACTATACAAAACAAGCTAAAATAGTTGATAATCTAACTTATATCAGTGTTGATGGTACAAAAGATATAGCTGTCGTTGAAGCAGCCATTGTTTCAAAATTAGGTTAGTTAATTTGTCACTCTGAATTAAATTCAGAGTGACGGAGTGCGATTAGATTTTGGAATTTATATAAGTTTGAATCTCTTGAACGATTTCTTCTATAGTTCCTTCGCCGGAAATTACTTTTAAAATATTTTTAGAACTGTAAAAAGATTGAATTTGCTTGAGTGGTTCAGTGTAAACTTTCATGCGATTATCAAATACTTCTCTATTGTCATCAGCACCACGAGCGCGACCTAAAACTCTATCTCTAGCAGTCTCTTCGCTAACAGCAACTTCAATAACACTTATAAGTTCAAGACAGTTTTCATTTTTTAAAAAATCTTCTAAAGCATTCATCTGTTGTAAACTTCTTGGATAACCATCTAAAATTACACTGTTTGTAGGGGCAGATTTTATAGCATTTACTATTGTTTTAATAGCAATTTCAATAGGTACAATAGCACCTTTTGAAATATAAGAGTTTATCTCTTTTCCAATTTCACTACCACTTGCAACTTCTGCTCTAAGCATATCACCGGTAGAGTAATGGGTTATCTTATCATTTTCTTTGGCAATCAACTCTGCATCTGTAGTTTTACCAGAGCCTGGAGCTCCAATAATTAAAAATAGTTTTTTACAACTAGGCATTTCACATCCTTTTATTCAGTAAAAGCATTGCGTCATGTTTTAACATAGAAGTGCCTCCCTGCATTGAACTTTAGTTCTTATCACTACGCTTTAGTTTGTTCGCGTAAACGAATATGTAAATCACGAAGTTGAGTGTTATCAACTGCACTTGGTGCTTTTGTAAGAACACAAGAAGCTTTTTGTGTTTTAGGGAATGCGATAACATCACGGATACTTGATTTTTTAGTCATAAGCATGATTAATCTGTCAAAACCCATTGCAAAACCACCATGTGGAGGTGCTCCAAACTTTAATGCATCAAGTAGGAAACCAAATTTTTCTTGTGCCTCTTCTTCTTCAATTCCCAGAAGTTTAAATACTTCATTTTGAATATCTTCTTTATGTATACGGATAGACCCACCACCAAGTTCAGTCCCATTTAAAACAATGTCATAAGCGATAGATTCTATCTCTTCTATATCTTCTTTGTCCGTATCTTTAGGCATTGTAAATGGGTGATGCAGTGCTTTTACTTTTCCATCTTCAACTTCAAACATTGGAAAATCAACTACCCATACAAATTCAAATGCATCTTTGTCAACTAGGTTCATTTTTTCATGTTCAGCTATAAAAATTCTAAATCTACCCATATAATCAAGGACAGTTTTTTTATCTCCAGCACCAAAGAAAACAACATCACCAACTTCAAGTTCAGTTCTCTCTATAAGAAGTGCTATATCTTCTTCGCTAAAAAACTTGATAAGTGGGCCTTTAAGACCATCTTCTTTCATTTGAAAGTAACCAAGACCATGTGCACCAAATTGGCGAACAAAAGTTTCAAAACTTTTCATCTCTCTTTTACTAAAGACTAAATCAGCACCTGGAACTCTTAAGGCTTTAATACGATTTGTATGTGGTTTTTTAGCAATATTTGTAAAGATTTCATTATCACATCTCTCAAAAATATCAATAACATCTACCATTTTAAGGTTATATCTTAGGTCTGGTTTATCAGAACCATACCACTCCATAGCATTTTTATGAGTTATACGGTTAAACGGAGGTTTGATATCAGTTCCACATGCCAAGAACATTGCACAAAGCAGATCTTCTGCCACTTTTATAACATCTTCTTGATTACAAAAACTCATCTCAACATCTATCTGAGTAAACTCAGGTTGACGATCAGCTCTTAAATCTTCATCACGAAAACATTTTGCTATTTGAAAATATCTGTCAAATCCACCAACCATTAAAAGTTGTTTGAAAAGTTGTGGTGATTGTGGAAGAGCATAAAATTCGCCATCGTGAACACGAGAAGGCACTAAATAATCTCTAGCACCTTCTGGAGTTGATTTTGTAAGAATTGGAGTTTCAACTTCTAAGAAACCATTTTCATCAAGAATATTTCTAGCTGCAATTGCCACTTTTGAACGAAGACGGAAAACCTCATAAAGGTCTGGGTCACGAAGTTCTAAGTAGCGATATTTAAGAGTAGTCTCTTCACCAACACTTTTATCACCAATAACAAATGGAACTGGAGTAGATTTATTTTCAATAATTAACTCATGAACAATAATCTCAATAGCACCGGTTTTAAGACGAGGATTAGTTAAACCTTCCCCGCGAAGACGAACTCTTCCCTTTGCTATTAAAACATACTCATCACGAACACCATCAGCAACTTTATGTGCTGACACGCTATCTTCTGGGTCACAAGTAAGTTGGATAAGACCTGTCTTGTCTCTTAAATCGATGAAAATAATCCCACCATGATCACGATAGTTATTAGCCCAACCAGCTAAAATAACATCCTGACCTACATTTGCTTCACTTAAATCTGTACAATAATTACTTCTCATAAATATAGAGTCCTAAAAATAATTTTCGCGATTATATCTCTTATTGGCTTATTTCTTTATTATTTTTTCTATATCTTGACAAAGCATCAAGCCATCATGACGATGAAGCATCTGATCTTTAGAGTTATATATAATTATTGTCGGTATTTGTTCTACCCCATATTTTTCTGTTAATACGGTTGCATCGTTAATATCTAAAGAGAGGATAGATATATCATCATTTTTTTCAACAATCTCTTCTACTTCATATTCAAGTGCTTGACATGCATCACACAGCTCTGAACCAAATGTCAGTATGATAGAATTTCCTTTACTAAGTTCTTCTGCTTTTATCTCATTAAAGTTGCTTTCATCTACTTCAAAAATTGGCATAATTAATTTCCTTATTTAACTTTTTAAGAATAATATCCAAAAACAGCGCAAAAATTGTATAATAGACAAAAATATTTATAAAAGAGTTGTTTTGCAAAGTAAAGTTATCAAAAAGGTTGGTGTTATTTTAAGACCATCTACCCCAGAACTAAAAGATGATTTTTTCAAACTTGAAAAATTTTTTAAACGCCATGGCATATCTGTTTATATAGATAGTATTAGTGGCTCGATGATAGATGTTATGGGTATGGAGTTTGACTTGCTTTGTAAGCAATGTGATGCTCTTGTTACTCTTGGTGGTGATGGTACGCTTATATCTACTGTTAGAAGGTCTTTTGACTATGATATTCCTGTTTTAGGAGTATATGCCGGTAATCTCGGTTTTCTTGCAGATGTCGGAATGGATGAACTTGATAAATTTGTATCTGGCATGTGTGAAAAAAAATGCAGAGTTGATGAGCGTTCAGTTCTTGAAGCTACGGTTATCAAAAATGGTGAGGAGATGACTATCTTTGCCTTTAATGACATAGTCCTAACTCGTCCATCAATTTCCAATATGATAAACATAGAGACTCTTGTTGATGGCAAAGCTTTTAACAACTACTATGGAGACGGTGTAATCGTATCTACACCGACAGGTTCAACAGCATACAATCTTTCAGCCGGTGGACCAGTTCTCTTCCCACTAACCAAAATTTTTACACTTACCCCAATCTGTCCTCACTCATTAACACAAAGACCGGTAGTTTTACCCGGTGAATTTTCTATAGAGATGAAAACATCAGATAATAGAGCTTTGATAATTGTAGATGGACAAGATATGCACGAACTAGGTCAGGGTGAAAGTATCCACATACAACTTGCTGTAAAAACAGCAAAGTTAATTCACAGAGAAGAGTTTAACTACTTTGATGTTTTAAAAGAGAAACTAGGGTGGGGCGATTAAGATTATTGATGACTGATTTCACCATCTTATATAACTCCTTTGGAAATCTTCTAAAAGTGCTATACTTCTTGTAGTTTTTTTCTAAGTAATGCATTGATAAGCGTTTGATAAGGTACTTTTTGTTCACTTGCTAATTTTTTAAAAAATAGAACTATGTCATTATCTAATCTTAATGATACAGGTATCTTTTTTGGTTCGTAAAACCTGCCACGAATACCATCACTAAAGTCATATTCATCCAACATCTCATAGTCATCAAATTTTTCTCTTTCTTTAATGTTGCTCATAAAAAATCCTTTCATTTTGATTTGCTCGTCTTGCACTAATGATTCTAATAATTTCTTTGCTATCTTCATCAAAAAACATATTTGCAACAACGAGTATTTTATCTTGAGTTGTTGCACCTAATATAATCCATCTTTCTTCAAAGTAATCAAATCTATGGTCAAGTTTTGAAATCTGCATTGGGTCCAAAAAGACTTCTTGTGCTTTTCAATATCCAACTTATTCTTTTTCCTGTGCTTTGTTATATAGTTGCTACTTTAGAGTTTAATCCTTGTAGTCTTTCAGCTAACCACATTTTTATTACTGCTTGTCTGCTTACTCCAACATGTTTGGCTTCTCTGTCTAATGATTTAACCATCCAAGACGGAAAATCAATATTTACTCTTTTTGGTTCTTCATTTATCATTCTTATTTTTGATGTATCAAAGTATTCTAATATTTGGAGTTCTGTAAGTTATTATTGCTGTATAATTTTTAGAATTAATTTGACCTAATAACGGCTTGACTATTAGCTATTTCAAATATCTTTATACGATACTTAAAAGCTTGATATTTTCGCCACTTTTACCTTGTTCTCTCCTATTTGTTATGTCCGATTTACCCGACTATTTGCTTTTTTATAAACATTCATCTCTTCTCTTTTTCCTACTGCTACAATATAAATCATAACCTTTTTCTCAATTGTTTCATAAACTATTCTGTGTTTCTTATTGTTAAAATATACTTTTTTTAATCCTGTTAATTTAAGATTATTTTTATTTCCCAGTTTTATTCCAATTTCTGGTGCATTTAAAACTTGTTTTAATTTTTTTGTAAATAAAATTTGAACCCCGTTATTTAACTTTTTTAATTCTTCCTTAGCTTCGGGATGAAATTCAAAGTTATACATTAGTTATCCAAAGATAAATTTAATTTTTTTAAAACTTCATTTCCATTAAGATAGTCTTCTTTTGGTGTTTCTAACCTTTTTTCAATAGTTTTTAAAATTTCAATATCTTCTTTTTCATCAAGTAGATTTATTAAATTTTCATAAATTTCTGTTGGTATCATTACCGCTTCAATTTTATTATTTTTTAAAATTGCTAATTTTTCAACTATACCATTTGAAACATTTGAAAGATAGTGACCAAATTGTTTTGATATATCTGTTGATGATGCTAGTTCATTTTGTGAATATGCTACCATTTCATAATCCTTTATTATTATCATTGTAATTATCGAGTAGAACTACCCCTCAACCAAAGTATTAGTTGTAGGTAGAACCCTCACAAATCCGTACATGCGAATTTCCCGCATACGGCTTTTCAAAATTCTGTTTAGTTTAAATAGTACCATAGGTTT
>JAYELK010000010.1:0-27584 GCA_034717415.1 Campylobacterota bacterium
TTTAAGCTTTTTTTTATTTTAAATCAGAATGGTGTATAATTTGGATTTAAAAGGAGTCTTGTGAAGATAGCTAAAAATATAACCCAACTAATCGGTAATACCCCACTTGTAAGACTGAATACTCCCTCAAAGCTTACGGGTACGACTATACTTGGCAAGTGTGAGTTTATGAATCCGACAGGTTCTGTTAAAGATAGGATTGGTTTTAATATGATTAGACGAGCAAAAGAGGTTGGGAAGATTGTAGAGGGTACTACTATTATTGAGCCAACAAGTGGAAATACCGGTATAGCACTGGCTGCTAATTGTGCTGCACAAAATTTAAAACTTATCTTAACTATGCCTGAGTCTATGAGTATAGAAAGACGAAATCTTTTAAAGGCTTTTGGGGCTCAACTTGTTTTAACTGACGCTTCAAAGGGAATGAGTGGTGCTATTGTCAAGGCAGAAGAGTTACAAAAAAGTATTTCAAACTCTATAATATTACAGCAGTTTAAAAATCCTTCAAATCCTGAAATTCACTCTCTTACAACAGCTAGAGAGATATTAGAAGATACAGATAAAAATTTTAGTGCTTTTGTGGCAGCAGTTGGGACGGGGGGAACACTGATGGGAACTTCAAAAGTTTTAAAAGAGGAGATAGCAAATATAGCTATTTTTGCTGTTGAACCTGAGAATTCTGCCGTTTTATCTGCAGAGAGTTCAGCTTCACATGCCATAGAAGGAATAGGGGCAGGATTTATTCCTGATATTTTAGATAGTGCGATTTATGGCGAAGTTATAAAAGTTTCAGATGAAGATGCTATAAAAACTGCAAAAATGTTAGCAAAAGAGGAGGGTTTGCTTGTTGGAATTTCAGCAGGTGCAAATGTTTTTGCAACAATGCAAGTGGCATCAAGAGAAGAGTTTAAGGGAAAAACTTTAGTTACAATCCTTTGTGATACGGGTGAGAGATATATGAGTACAGCACTTTTTAATGATGAATGATTTTTTAGAAACGATAAAAGCAGTAGATGGTGAACTCTTTCACATGCCATACCATCAAAAACGCTATGAATCTGTTTTAAGTTCTTTGGGGTTTAAAAATTTCCAAAACCTTAGGGAGTATTTGGAACCACCGAAGTGGGGTGTTTACAGGTGTAGATTGGTTTATAGCCCAGATACTATAAAAGTAACATATCATGAGTATAAAAAGAGAGACATAAACTCTTTTAAATTGATTTTTAACAATGATATAGAGTATAGTTTTAAATCATCTTCAAGAGAAGAGATAGATGCTCTTTATGAGCAAAGAGACGGATGTGATGATATTCTTATAATTAAAAATTTGCTCGTAACAGATACCTCCATAGCAAATATAGCTTTTTATGACTCTGGCATGTGGATTACTCCTAAAAATCCTCTTTTAAAAGGTACAACTAGAGCTAGGTTAATAGATGAAGGAAAACTTTTTGAAGCAGATATTAAAGCACAAAGTTTAAGAAAATTCTCAAAAGTGGCACTACTCAATGCTATGATAGATTTTGATGTTTTAGATAGATATGAATTTTTGATATAATTAGGGTACTTCTAAAAACCCTTGCTTCCTCAGAGCCAAAAAGAGGGGTAAGATTGTGCAGAACTTTTCTTGAGTCATAGCTTAAGCTACGACGATGGAAAATTCTGTGCAAGATTGCCCCTCTTTTTGGCTCCCTACGGGCAACATAGCAGATACGCTACTACTGCGTTGAAATCACTTGAAGCTACTAGTAGCTCCTGCGTAATTTCGCCTTGCATTAGCATATCTGCTATGTTGCTGAGGAAGCAAGGGTTTTTAGAGGTACCCATTACATAAAAAGGAGTCTGTTTGTTAGAAGATATGATAGAAGATGCTGGTTTTTCTCTGATGATGCAACGAAATATAGAAGAGTTGGTGCTTCATTTTTTTGAAAAAGAGCAAAATTTTGGAATTTTATGTAGAATTGAAGATGCTTCTTTTGAACCGGTTTTGCCAAAGAGTATTAACGCAGAGTTTCGTCCTTTAACACTTTTCTTTTTAGCTGGTTACACATTTGAAACAGCACGAATAGTTGAAGATAGCTTAGTTTTTGAAGCTGGTTTTGGGACAGAAAATGTAGGTAGCTTAGTGAGTGTACCACTGCTTAGTATTATGCAAGTGATTATAGATGAAACCCCTGTTCTTATCAACTTATCTACATATAAAAAGATACAAAAAGTTGAAAAAACAGTAGATAAAAATGGAGTCAAAAACTCAATGGCATCTTTTTTATCCAATCCGGAAAATTCAAAATTTATTAAAAAGTAGGGAGTCCGTCCCTACACTTTATTTAAAGAGAGTAGATAGTGTACAACATTATCTACAAAAGCATCATGCTTTCTCTCTTTGAGGTAAGCGATGTAAAAATGTCTATCTAGTCTATGATTTTTTAGTCTAGCTTCAAAAAGTTTTCCACTCTCTATCTCATTTTTAATAACATGACGAGAGATGATGGAGACTAATGGTTTTTCTGAGTTTTCATCACTGTTTAGTATAGACTCTTTTATGGCTGTTGGACTGCTAAGTACACCTAGAACATTGAAATTACTACAATGAACACCCATCTCCTCAAAAACTTCAGAGTAAAGTTTTCTTGTGTGAGACTCCTCCTCACGGCAAATCCAGTCAAACTCAAGTAGTTCTTCTGTTTTTACATATTTTGGAAGTGGTTTATTTGAAAAAAGAACCAATTCATCTTCACACCACTCTCGGTATATGATTCCATCTCTAAATACAGGTGATTCTATGAGTGCGACATCTATCTTTTTATCTTCGAGTTTATCAATTATTTCTTTTGAGAGACCAACACTCATAAAAACTTCATTATTAATACGCTTTTTAATTTCTCCAAGATATTTTGGTAAGATATAATTACCGATAGAAGAAGATGAACCCATTACAAAAGTAAACTCTTTATTTATTATTTTGAGAAGTTCTTTTTCACTACTAGATATTGCTTTTTCAAGTTTTTGAGCAATTCTATATAGATCTTCACCCTCTTTAGTAAGTAAAATGCCATTCTTTTTTCTATCAACAATTTTAGTATCAAGATAATCTTCTATAAATTTTATCTGTTGAGTTACAGCAGGTTGAGAAATCCCCAATTTAGCCGAAGCTTTAGAAAAACTTTTCTCTTTTATAACCATCAAAAATGTCTGCAATTTTGCAAAATCTTTTAACATAATAATTCCTATAAGTTTAAGTAATGTAAAAATTATAACTCAAAATTATAATTAATGCAACAGTTTTGTAATAATTTAACACTTTTTAGTTATAATGTAAGAAATAGAGAAAGAACCTTAAAAAGATAGTGGTTGTTATGGAAAAGATATTTGATAGACTAAATGAATCTCAGAGTGGTGCAGTTAGGCAGACCGAGGGTCCTGTCTTGATTTTGGCAGGGGCGGGCAGTGGTAAAACTACTACTATCGTCTCAAGATTGGCTTACCTTATAAAAAGTTTGGGTATTCCTGCTTCAAATACCTTGACTCTTACCTTTACAAACAAGGCCGCTAAAGAGATGCGAGAGAGATCTCTTGCTATGATTGAGAGTGTTGCGTATCCACCACTTTTATGTACATTTCACAAGTTTGGACTACTTTTTTTGAAGTTTAATATCCATCTTTTAGATAGAAAAAATAACTTTGTAGTGATAGATACAGATGATAAAAAACGCATAATTAAAAAGATAAATCACGAGATACCGACGCCTTTGATTGCAAGTGAGATTTCAAGATATAAAAACTCACTTTTGACGCCGGATGATGCCTATAAACAGACTGAACTTTTTAATTATCAGCAGATTGCTAAAGTTTATGAAGAGTATGAAGCATATCTTTTGGAAAATAATTTAGTCGATTTTGATGACTTGATAGCACTGACATATAAAATTTTAAATCAAAATCCAGAACTAGCACAAAAAACATCTCAAAAATATCAGTATATTATGATTGATGAGTATCAGGATACAAATGAACTTCAACTAAAACTTTTACAAATTTTATGTGTTGCACATAACAATATCTGTGTAGTTGGAGATGATGATCAGAGCATCTATGGTTGGCGTGGGGCGCATATAAGAAATATTATGGAATTTGATCAAGATTTTAAAGGTACAAAAGTCTTTAAAATAGAAGAGAACTATCGTTCTAAAGAGCCGATACTAAAAGTTGCAAATGCACTTATAGAACATAATCGTTCAAGACTTGGTAAAAAACTTATTGCTACTCGTGGAAGTGGAGATGCCGTAACTATTTTAAATTCAAATGATGAAAATGAAGAGGCTAGAAAAATTGCTTCTAAAATTTCTAAGCTTATAGATTCCGGAATAAGTGCAGACAATATTGCAGTTTTATATCGTGTAAATGTTTTAAGTCGTTCTATTGAAGAGGGTCTAAATCGTGCCGGTGTTGCTTATAAGCTTGTTGGGGGTCTTCGTTTTTACGATAGAGCTGAGATAAAAGATTTGATTTCATACATAAGGGTTATAACAAATTTTCATGATGATTTTTCATTTAAGCGTATAGTAAATAAACCAAAAAGAGGCTTAGGAAAAGCAAGTGTAGATAAGATAGAGTTAGCAGCACATGCAAACGAAACATCTATCTATGAGTATCTGAAAAAAGTATCTGTTGGGGATTTGGAAGCACTTGTTAGAAAGAAAAACGCAAAGACTCTTAAGAGTTTTATAGAAGATATCCAAAAAGTTTCTGAAGTGGCAGAGGAGTCTTCATATGATTTTATTGATCTTTTAGAAGAGACCTTTCACCTTAAAGATATTTATAAGGGACATCAAGATGAATCGGATAAGATACTTAATATGGATGAATTTTATGGATTGTTTCGTGACTTTATAAAAAAATCTCCCCAAGCACCTCTTGATGAATTTTTAAATGAATTAACACTTCAAAGTGAGCAGGATCAAGTAGAGGGTGCTAGTATATACATGATGAGTATCCATGCTTCAAAAGGTTTAGAGTTTGACCATGTATTTATCATTGGACTTGAAGAGGGCTTTTTGCCACTTGTAGGTGATGGAAGTGATTTGGAAGAGGAGAGAAGACTCGGCTATGTCTCTTTTACAAGAGCTAAAGATAGTTTGACTCTTTCACATGCCGGAAGTAGATTTTACAAAGGTAGAAGAAGTGACCTACAAAAGAGTAGGTTTTTTAATGAAGCTGGACTTTGTGAAGGTTCTTTAAGGGTGGAGAAAAATACAGCTTTCAAAAAGGGTGATTTAGTTCGTCATAAAGTATTTGGAACAGGAAGAGTTTCAGGGGTTAGTAAATCAGGTAGAGAGTTTAAACTTAGTATTAATTTCGCAGGTACAAAAAAGGATATTTTAGCTTCTTTTATAGAAAAATTATGAATCGGCTCTTTGTAGCATATAAACCAACAGGAATCAGTTCAAACTTTTTTTTAACAAAGTTAAAACGAAAGTACAAAGAGAAAAAAGCAGGTTTTTCCGGAACACTTGACCCTTTTGCTAAAGGTGCTCTTATTGTCGGTTTTGGAACTCATACCAAACTTTTTCGTTTTTTAAATAAAACTCCAAAAAGATATAGAGCGACTTTGTGGTTGGGTGCAAATAGTGATAGTTTAGATAGTGAGATGATAGAAGATGTTGAGGTTTTAAAAGAGTTTCCACATGCCATGATTGAAGAGAGCGTTAAATCACTTGAAGGTAAAATAGAGTATGAACCACCTATTTTTAGTGCAAAACGCATTAATGGACAAAGAGCTTATGATTTAGCAAGAGCAGGTAAAGAGTTCACTTTAAATAAAATAAACTCAACTATTTATGAAAGTAAGCTGATTCACTATGTTCATCCTTTTGTTACATTTGAAGCAACAGTTTCAGAGGGGACTTATATTCGTTCTCTTGGTCGTATTGTTGCTCATAGTTTAGGCGTGGCTTATGGTAGTTTAACTGCCTTAGAGCGATTGAATGAGGGGCAGTTTTATTATAAAGGTGAAGAGCTTATAGATATAAAAAAATCTCTTAATATTCCACTAAATAATTATCTTGGGAGTAGTGATAATCTCAAATATGGAAGAGTTCTTGCTTTAGAAGATTTAGAGATAAAAGAGGAGGGATATTATTGGCTTGATAATGGCGATAATATCTCTGTGATAAATATACAAAAAGATGAAGTAAAATATGAACTAGGTAGGATTTACACATGCTAGTATTGGCAAGAAAACTTGATGAGTCTATTGTTATTGGGGATGATATAACTATAAAAATTATATCTATTGATAAGGGTGTGGTTAAGATTGGTATAGATGCACCTTCAGATGTGGCGATACTTAGAAGTGAACTGCTTGAAGATGTAAAAGATTCAAATATAGCTGCTTCAAAAGAGGTTAAGATAGAGAACTTGAACCTGCTTAGCAAGATACTAAAAAGATAGTAGTTATGAAAGTTTACAAGGCTTATGCTAAGGTAAATATCTTTTTAAAAATCACAGGCATCAGAGGCAATCACCATGAGATAGTTTCGAGATTTATGCGAGTAAATTCTCTCTATGATGAGTTGTCATTTGTACCAAAAGATAGCGATGATTTTAAAATTATCGGTGATTTTTCCTGTTCAACCAAACTAAATACAATCTATAAAGCCTATTTTGCTCTTCGTGAAGCTACGACTTCACAAGCCTTAGAAAAGCTTATGAGGACACATGCCATAGAGGTTAAAAAATCTATACCGGCTTTTGCAGGGCTTGGTGGTGGAAGCAGTGATGCAGCAACTTACTTAAAAATGTGTAACGAAGTGTTGCATCTGGGACTTAGTCAAAATGAACTGGCTCAAATCGGTTTAAAAGTAGGTGCAGATGTTCCGTTTTTCATATATGGTTACGATAGCGCAAATGTCAGTGGCATAGGTGAAATTGTAGAACAGTTTGATGAAGAACCTTTAGATTTTGAAGTTTTTACACCTAAAATCGAGATAAGTACACCTAAAGTTTATCAAATATACAGAGAAGATTTTTTCGCTCCCATAGACGGGTTTAAAAGCCAAGAGTTAAAACAAACAACTTCATTAGATATTTTAAAAAACATGAGTGCAGACGAAGCAAACGACCTTTTTAAACCTGCACTGCAAGAGTATAAAGATTTAAAAAACCACTATAAATATGGTTGGTATTTTAGTGGAAGTGGAAGTAGCTTTTTTAGGGTTTCTTCGTCACTCCGTGCTTGATATTGAATTTTTTACGCTCTTCTGTATTATGATTTGTTATATCTTTTGTTTTGTACATTCTGAAAGTGGAGATTCACAGGGGCGTAACTTTAGATACTTTTTTTATTGCTTTAATTTTATCTGATATTTCATTATGAAATTTAAATATAAAAATAATAGCAAAAATTAATATAGCTAAGGTAGTTCCACCAAAATTTTCAATGATTTTATATATTTCCATTTTTATTATACTCCTATGCTAACGCCTGAGTTGAAAAACAAGGGGTATTTAAAAGTAAAAGTTTGATTTTAAATTTAACTTGCTTTTTTAGTTAAAGTTTCAAATTTTCGCTCTATACCCTTGTTCTTTTCCAACAATTTGTTATCTGTTTCTAAGTGCTGTTTAATTGAATTTTTTAAAGCTATTGATAAAAAAGTAGGTACAGCATTTCCTATTTGTAAATTTTTAGAACTTCTTGAACCATAAAAAATATAGTTATCTGGAAAACATTGTATCCTTGCACCCTCTCTAGTTGTTAGTGGTCGTGGTGCTTTTGGATGGATACATCTTGAAGATGATGGAGTACTTAAATTTCTTGTAATAGTTGGAGTTGGTCTTTCCCACCATAATCTACAATATGTATTTTTAAATCCACTTTTTGGTCTCAACTCTTCTGGTGCATCTTGTGGTGTTCCACCATCAGGTAAACATTCCATAAGTTGCACTAATTTATCATTATTTTTTGGTGCGTTATGATCCATTAATTTTTCAGGTGCTTTATTTCTCATTAGTTTTTGAAATTCATTATTTGACTTACTACTATATTCAAAACTTTCTTCATTACTTTTAATAAATGGTAAATCACTGATTGCTTCTGATAAAGTTAAATAGGGTTTTAAATCTTGATTAAAAATATTATTATCATCTTGACTTGAATGAGTTGGACTAGGATATTCAAAATCTTGATTTAATTTGGTACCAATTATTATTACCCTTTCTCTAATTTGAGGAACACCATAATCTGCTGAATTTAAAACTTCATATTTTACTTTATAGCCTAATGATTTAAAACGAGATAAAATTGTTTTTAACAATTCACCTTTTTGCATTGATAAAAGTCCTTTAACATTTTCAAATAAAAACAGTTTAGGATTTAGTTCTTCTAAAACTCTATAATACTCTTGAAATAATTTTCCTCTTGGGTCATCAATTAATCTTTTACCGACGGTTGAAAATGCTTGACAAGGTGGACCACCAACAATTAAATCTATATCACCTTTTTTAATTCCCAAATCACAGTCAAGATTTTTAAGTCCAAAATCTTTTATATCGCAATTATACATTTTTACACTTGGATGATTTAATGTATAGGCATTAGCCATATCAGGCAAAAGTTCATTTGCCGCAATTATTTCAAAATCCTCATCATGGGCAAAGCCATAACTAAGTCCACCAACTCCTGCAAATAAATCTAAAACTTTTAATTTTTTATTAGTCATTTTCAATCTGCGAATATATCATCTAGCGAAGGTGGAGTTTCAGTTAGTTTCCAAGTAAAATAGTTTTGGTCTATATTGAAAACAGTTTGACCTTCCATTTGTTGTCTAGTAATCCAATTTACACTATCATCTTCAATTTTATCTAGTTTAATAAATGCTACTTGTCCATTAAATAAGTCAAAATGAATTGCTAATGAGGAAATACCATCCGTTTCAAAAATTCTTTTTGCTTCTAAAACTTTATGCTGTTTAATATCATTTACACCAACAAATCCAGATTGCACTTCAATTCTTAATTTATTACCATCATTTAATGTCATTTCTAAATCTGCGGTTGGTGTTCTTTTGAATGATTCTATATTTACTAAATCATCATCACCAATTAATGATATGTCTTCAAGTTTAACTTCAAATATTTTACTTAATGCTTTAATAAAATAATTTGAAATAATATATCCTCTCATCCATGAAAAATATACTTGTTCTGGTCTTCTTCCTTGATTATTTAATCTTGCTAATATATCATTGTCTTTTAATTTATTGAAAACAACCTCTACATTGTCAGTACAAAAATCTTCTATTTCTATTACATTAATATCTGTTGAAACTAATAAATTTATTTTAATTATTATTTCAACAAGTCTAGTATTTAATAATTCTATGTAGTTGTAATCAACAGTAGGTGTTATATCTTTTCCTGCAAAAAACTTTTTTACATCACCTTGATTTGTAAAACCTAATTCTTTTCTATATTCTTTAAAATATTGTGTTGTTATTAATGTACTCATGTTGGCTAATCTCTTGGTAAATATGTAAGAATATCTTCAATAAATTTGGCACTTATTTGTCTATTGTTACCTATATGTTCAGTATCAGGAGGTGTACCTAATTGACTATTTATATGTTGTACAATTGTTTGTTTATCTGAGTGTTTATTGATTAATTTTGTTATTCCATTACTTATTTCAATTAATCCATCTTTGGTTATTGTTCCATTTTGAGGATTAAATAAATTTGTAGATATAGCTATATTAAGCTTAGTTAATAAGTCTTCCATTAGTTCTTGTTTTGTTTTCATAAGTACCCTTGATATTATAGATTTTATTATAACTAAGTTTTATTTATATGGTGATGAGAGTAAAATAATAAATATAAATTTCATCAGATAACTATTCATTCAACGAACATTCTAGCATAAATAAACTTATATAAAAAAATAATTTAACACATAAAATATCATCTATTTACTTGATTCTATTGCATTTTGCCATATTTTTAAGCATTTGTGATTGCTTTTGCTATTATTTACAAAAATTAAGTCAGCATTGACATTTTGAATAAAATTGAATACAATATAAATATAATAAATTCAACAAAGGCTTTAAAATGAAAACAGTAACAATGAGAGTAGATGATTCTGTTTATCAAATGATAAAATTAGCAGCCGAAGGTCAAAAGAGAAATATTTCAAATTTTATAGAATTTGCTACTACACAGTACTTAACTTCTTCACAATATATTGACAATAGTGAGATGGATGAGATATTAAAAGATGATATTTTAGTAAAAAACTTAAAAGATGGTTTTGATGATGTGAAAAATGGAGACTATACAGTTGTCTGATTTTCAAATAGCAGAAACTAAAACATTTGAAAAGATAAAAGAAAAATTAGATACTAAGCTTTATGTAAAAATAAAAAATATAGTTTATCCACAACTAAGAACAAATCCATTTTATGGAAACAACATCAAAAAACTTAAAGGTGAATTTGATGGGTATTATAGATATAAAATTGGAAACTATGGATTATTTTATTTAATTGAAAATGAAAAAGTATTAGTTGCTATAGTTGATTTTAGGCATAGGCAAAATGCCTATGGTTAAAGTGGGGGTTCAATCACAAGGGTGCTATTACTGATAACCTTTCTTAAACTCCACATATCTTGAGGCAGAAGCATATAGTTCTTTAACTTCTTCGTCATTTAATTCTCTTATAACTTTTGCAGGACTTCCTACTATAAGGGAGCGAGGTGGAAAGATTTTGTTTTTTGTAACTAATGCATCGGCACCAACTATGGATTCTTTTCCTATAACGGCACCATCTAATATAGTGGCACTCATTCCTATTAAGCAAGCAGATTCTATGGTACATCCATGAAGCATCACTCTGTGACCTATGGTTACATCATCGCCAATGATAGTTGGATTTCCATCACTTTTGTCTGCTTTTTTATAGTGAGTTACATGTATCATGCTTAGGTCTTGGACACTTACTCTATCGCCTATTTTTATGTAGTGAACATCACCTCTTAGTACACAGCCAAACCAGATAGAGCAATCACTTCCACATGTTACATCTCCGATGACATCTGCTGATGGTGCTATCCATGTGTTGGAACCGAATTTTGGTTTTAAATCTTTATAATTTAGTATCATTTTTTTGCCTAAAGTTTTTCTAATTATAGCAAAATTATTTTACCACACCTGTTCCTCTCCAGTTAGCCGCATGGTAGATAGTTACTCCATTTTTTCTAGCGTAGTAACGCATAAGTAGTTTTTGGATGGTTGGCTCTATGGATGGCGAAAACCAAGCGTTATTGCTTGAGGCAATTACAAAATCTACATCTCCATCATATATCTCTTGGCATGTGGCTTCATAGCAGATGGCATTTCTAAATTTTACACCTTTTATAAGAAAATCAGTTGGTTTTGTGGCAGTTAAGAAGTCTGACTGACCGGCAAAAAAAGTATCATTTATAATCTTTTGTGCAAATTTAGGAAGTGGGATATACTCTCCAAAAGGTACTAAAACCAACTTTTTAGCTAACTTTGATTTGCCATTTTGAAACATATAGGTGACATTGTAGTTTTTGTTATCTTCTTTTAGCAGTGAACCTGCAATAATCGTAATATTTTTTGAAAGTTCCAGTAAATTATATGAAAGGAGTGGGGTTTTGTTCATATATAGTGGAAAAACAGATTCTGGAAACACTATGATATCGTATCCATCTTTTGTAGCTTCTGTAATCTCACGGTAAACCATTTTTATAGTTGGAGAGATAGACTCTCTTAGCCACTTTTTTTCCTGTTTTATATCTGTATGAATTAGTTTTATCTTCAGGGGTGCATCTTTTTGTATAGTTGGATTGAAATTTAGTGCAAGTAAAATTAGTCCAAGAGGTAGATAGGTATATGGTTTTTTTATATATGCCGGTAGAGTAAGGGAGAGTAAAACAAGAAAAAGCTGATACTTAAAAACTCCTATATAACTATCTACAAAAATGAGTTCTATCTGCAACCAGTTCCAATCAAAAGGCTCAAAAAAACTAAGTCCAAAAAGTAAAAAGGCTCTTATATAAACTCTGTTGTTGAGTGCTAAAACACCGAAAAAGAGCATGTATATTATGGCAAAACCAGCTGTAACAATAGGTGCCATATAGCCAACGCCTTGATACTTAAAGCTGTAGCCTATCCAGTAAAACCATAAAAGACCTATAAGAAATCCAGCAACTAAGATAGCCCTCTTTGGCATGTAGATAAATAGTGCTAAAGATAAAACACCAAAGAGAGTGTTTAAAAATTTAAGAGTAATACCCCAATCTTCTAGGTAGATAAAAGCACTAAAAAGCAGGGCTGTGAGAGTTCCACATGCCACATCAAAAAGAAGTGACCTATTGTGTTTAAATATTTTGATTTTACTTAAAGTGTAATCAGAGAATTTATAATACACTCAATTCTTCTTGGTATATCTTCACCGTTTCTACCTATGAAGTCGATTCGTGCTTCATAAACCATATCTTCTTCTATTGAAAACTTAAAGTCTAAGTAGCCTTGAGTAAAAGCTTTAGTTTCATTTACTTTATTAAGACCATGCTTATCAGCTTCTACAATATTGTATTTGATAGTTAATTTTTTAGAACTTTCATAATCTGAATAGGCTTTTGCGTTCTTTTTAATGATTCTTTTAACAACTTTATCAACATTTTCTTTTGATAGATAGTTAGATATTCTGCTTTTCATCGCCTCTGATTTAGTTAGGTTAGATTCTAGTGTATAGTTTTCACTAGATAGTAACTTTTGAGCTTTTTTAACTAACATTCTATTATGAGTGTAGTCAGAAAAAGGAACCTCTTTTTGGCACGATTTAAGTAGGTCTTTCGCCTCTTTTCTTACACTTTCGTCAGCACCTCTATCAATCAAAAAATAGAATGCACATACAATTATTAAAATGTATACTATAGCACCTTTCATATATTCTTTCCTTTTAATTTTTTCTTAGGTCGGCATTCTATCATAAAGCTGATACTCTTTTAATGATTATTATCAAAAAGAGATTTGAAAATCATATTCAGTCACTTATTAATATTCTTTTTGTATAATCGCAACAGTTTTATTTAATAAGGACAGTTTTTCATGGAAATTGTAAGTCAGTTATTACCATTCGTATTTTTAATCGCAATTATGTATTTTGTAATCATTCGCCCACAACAAAAAGAGGCTAAATCAAGAAAAGAGATGATAGAGGCTCTTAAAAAAGGGGATAAAGTCATTACTAACGGTGGGTTTATTGTAGTTGTACACAAAGTTGAAGAGAACTTTTTAAGTGTAAAAATGAATGATGATGTAATCACTAAAATCACTAAAGATGCAATTGCAAAAAAGTATGAGGATGAAGCTTAATTATCGCATAGTAATCTTTGCATTGGCAATTATTTTTGGTGTAGCTTTTTCTATGCCATCACTGTTGCAGATGGAGAGTGGTAAAAAAGTTACTTTAGGTCTTGATCTGCAGGGTGGTCTTCACATGCTTCTTGGTGTAAAAACTGAAGAAGCTACAAAATCTCGTATAAAGTCTATTACAGCAAGCATCAAACACTTTACAGATAAAAAAGATATCTTAGTTGATGAGTTGAAATTTGATGAAAATGCCATCTCTTTTACGCTTTTAGATGAAGATGATGTAAAAGCTGTTAAAGAGTTCTTAGGTGAGATTGAGGGTGCAAATATCGTTGTTAGTGGCGAAAATATTTCACTTAGTCTTACAGAAGAAGAGATACAAAAGACAGAAAAAGAAGCAATTTCACAAGCTATAGAGACTATACGAAATAGACTCGATCAATTTGGTCTAGCTGAACCTGTTGTCGCAAGGCAAGGTGAGGAGAAGATACTTGTTCAGTTAGCAGGTATTAAAACTCAAGAAGATGAGCAAAGAGCAAGAGAGCTTATCTCTCGTGCAGCAAAACTTGAGCTTATGGCAGTTGATGAAGATAGAGCAGCTCGTGTTTATAATATGAGCGATGCAGATGCGGCTGCTTATGGTGATGTTATTTTAGAGGATGTAAAAGACCCTCGCATAAAGCACCTAGTTCGTGAAATCCCTATCTTAGATGGTGGAATGCTTACAGATGCACATGTCGGATTTGACCAAAATAACCGTCCTTTGATTAACTTCTCTCTTAATGCCGAGGGTGCTGAAATATTTGGTGATTTTACTGGCAAGAGTGTTGGAAAGCATCTAGCTGTTGTTCTTGATAGTAAGGTATATTCTGCTCCGGTTATAAATGAGCGTATTGGTGGTGGCAGTGGTCAGATTTCCGGTGACTATACAGTTATGCAAGCAAAAGATTTAGCTATTGCTCTTCGTTCAGGTGCTCTTTTGGCTCCGATTTATATGATGGAAAAGCGTTCAGTTGGACCAAGCCTTGGGGCTGACAGTATCAAAGCGAGTATGGTTGCCCTTATTGGTGGATTTATCTTGGTAATTATCTTTATGGTTATTTACTATAGATTAGCTGGAATTATCGCAAATATTGCTCTTGTAGCTAACCTATTTATTATTTTTGCAGTTATGTCTCTTTTTGGTGCAACGCTGACTCTTCCAGGTATGGCAGGTATAGTCCTTACTGTTGGTATGGCAGTTGATGCCAATGTTATCATCTCTGAGAGGATTAGAGAGTTGGTTTATCAAGGGGTTTCTATTCATAAAGCTATAGAGGATGGTTACGCAAATGCTATGCGTGCTATTTTAGATGCAAATATTACAACGGTGATAGCTACTATTATCCTTTATGCTTATGGAACAGGGGCTATTAAAGGTTTTGCTATTACTATGATTATAGGGATTTTTGCTTCAATGTTAACTGCAATTTTAGGAACACATGGAATCTATCAGATGCTAGAAAAAAAGATACAAAAAAGTAAAAACAACCGTTTATGGTTTGGGATTAAGGGGTAAAGATGGAATTTTTTAAATATACAAGAACCTTTAATTTTATGAGCAAGTCTAAATATGCTCTGGTTTTATCAGTTATTTTGGTTTTAAGTTCTTATGTTCTTTTGATGACGAAGGGTCTTAACTATGGTGTTGATTTTGCCGGTGGTACTATAGTTCAGGTTAAGTATGATACAACGGCTCCTATTGACGCTATGAGAGAAAAGTTAAAATCAAATGAGATTTTCAGTGGAGCTTCTATAACTGAGTTTGGTTCACCTGATGAGGTTGTTATTCGCATGAAAAGTACTACGGGTAGTGTTACTGTAGATATTGGTGATGTTACACGAGAGGCTTTAAAAGGAAGTGGTAATTTTGAGATTCGCCGTGTTGATATAGTTGGTCCAAAAGTTGGTAGTGAACTAAAAGAGAAGGGTATTATGGCTATGCTTTTAGCCGTTGCAGGGATTTTGGTCTATATTGCATTTAGATTTGAGTGGAGATTTGCAGTAGCTTCTATAGTTGCCCTTATTCATGATGTCTCTCTTGCATTAGGGGCTATAACGCTTGTAGGTTTGGATGTAAATCTTGATGTACTTGCAGCACTTTTAACGATTTTAGGTTACTCACTTAATGATACTATTATAGTATTTGACCGTATCCGTGAGGGTGTTACAAACTCTAAAAATTCTGATTTGGCTTCTACTATAAACGAGTCTATTGCTAGAACACTGGCAAGAACAACTTTGACATCACTTACAACTTTCTTTGTTGTATTTACGCTCTTTATGTTTGGTGGTGAGATTATTCATGCCTTTGCATTTACACTTCTTGTTGGTATTGTTGTTGGTACATATTCATCAGTTTTTGTAGCCTCTCCTATCTTACTTTGGTTTGGTTTTGATGTAAAAGCTTACCATGTTAAACTAGCCGCAAAAGCAAAAAGAGAAGCAGAAAAACAGAGAATGCGTGATCAGTATGAATCTGGAGTAATGTAAAGATTAACTACTCTTAAGTTTATATGTTATAAACTATGTTTATGATAAATGATGATGAAAATTGTGATGATTGGATAAAGAGTTCAAGACAGAAGCAGATTTTTTTAGTTGCTCTTTTGACAGCGTCCATGTATGTATTGTATGTGGCATTTAATTTTTTGGTATTAGATGAGCAGATTTTAGAATCTGCTCACTTACAGCGTTTATATTTTATTATTCCTCTATTTTTACTTTTGTCTCTACTTTCATATAAGCAAGAAAATCAAGAATTAGCATCTATTGGATTGATAGTTATACCTATTGTTATAGCTATTAGTAGCATGATAGTAAGTTCAAAAACAGATAACTTTACTTTCTACTTAACAGAGATGAATATAATGATTTTTTGGGTTTTTATAGTTTCTGGATTAAGATTTAAACAGGCTCTTTTAACAGCCTTGACACTATTTCTTATAACAGTATATAGTGTCTTAATATATCATTCACTTTATGAACCATTTTTTTATACGCATCTTTTTTTAATGTTTGTTTCATTTGCTCTTAGTATGTTAAAGGCATATTTTATCGAGCAATCAACTCTTAAATTATGCCTACAAACTAAAAAAAATCAAGAACTCTCTATGACGGATGAGTTAACAGAATTCTCAAGCAGATCAAAGTTCGATTTTATTATAAAAAATGAGCTTGAAAGAAGTAGACGATATAAATATCAGTTTGGTCTGCTTATTATTGAGATAGATGATTTTAAGGCTATATATAAAAAGTTTGGTAAACAGGTTCGAGATGATTTATTGATAGTTGTATCTTCACTGATTAACGAGCAGGTTCGTTCAACTGATATGGAGATTCGCTGGAGTGAAGATGAATTTGTTGTAGTCTGTTTAGAGTTAGATATAGAACAGTTGCAAAAAATAGCTTATAGTATTTTAAAAAGTATGAGCGAGTATGATTTTGGTAGGCTTGGTCAAGTTACACTTAGTGCAGGGGCTACTATTAATAAAGTTTCTGATAATGATGCCTCAATTGTAAATAGGTTAAAACAAGCACTTTTGAAAGCTAAACAAGATGGTGGGGCTTGCGTAAAAAGCTTATAATAACTTTTTTCAGTCACTCCTTAAGATATTTTTTGTATAATCTTCCAATTTTAAGAAAAAAGAGACTAGTGTCGTGGGTTTTCTGCCGAAGAAATCCAAGCGATAGCGTAGATAACGGAATTACTTCCGTTATCGTGATAAGTAGATGAAGGGGTTTCCTTCATTTTATGAAATAAAATTAAGGGTATAGCGATGGATTGGGGTAAGGTAATATATGTGTTTTTCTCTTTAATGAGTCTAACATCAATTGCAGGTTTTTTGTATGAGCATAGTGCTGTTGCACTATTTGTTGCAGGTAGTTTAAATCTTGTTTCTACTTTTTTAAAAATTGGTGTTAGAAATCTGCTTTCGGCTGAACTTTTAGCTTCATCTTTAGTAGCTGATTTACACCTTATCCCAGCATTTATCTATTTGGAAGTTGTTGGGAACTTAGAGTGGGCTATTGCTTTAACTATAGGAGCATTAATAGCAAATATTTTCTCTATAGGTCTTATCTATATAGAGAGTTCTAAAACACATGATGAATATTAAAGGGATAATTGTTGGAATATAGTTCGCAGATTATAGAAAAAAAATGGCAAAATTATTGGAGAGAACATAAAAGTTTTGAACCGAGTGAAGATTTTGAAAAAGAGAAAAAATATATTTTAAGCATGTTTCCATTTCCTAGTGGGCGACTTCATATGGGGCATGTAAGAAACTATTCCATTAGTGATGCTTTCGCTCGTTACCATAGACAACAGGGTAAAAATGTTCTTCATCCTATCGGTTTTGATAGTTTTGGTATGCCTGCTGAGAATGCAGCTATCAAAAATGGTTCACATCCAAAGGGTTGGACTTACGACAACATAGACTATATGAAAAATGAGTTTTACTCTCTTGGTTTTTCATTTTCTCGTGATAGAGAGATGGCTACAAGTGATGAGCTTTATACTAAGTTTGAACAAGCGTTCATCATCGATATGTTTGAAAAAGGTCTGCTTTATCGTGAAAAAGGTTTCCTAAACTGGTGTCCACATGATCAAACTGTTTTAGCAAATGAGCAGGTTGTAGATGGTTGCTGTTGGCGATGTGATACCCCGATAGTAAAAAAAGAGATGAATCAGTACTACTTTAAAATTACAGAGTATAGTGATGAACTTTTAAATGATCTAAAAAAGTTAGAGGGTGGTTGGCCTAAACAAGTTTTAACTATGCAAGAGAACTGGATAGGCAAGTCAAACGGTTTGGAATTTGACCTATTTTTTGATGAAGAATCATCTAAAAAATTAAACAACAGTTTTAAGAGTTTTGATGTTTTCACAACTCGTCCAGATACTATTTATGGTGTGAGTTATACAGCGTTAGCCCCTGAACATGCCATAGTTACTTATATGTGTGAGAATAATCTTTTGAGCGATGAGACTATTGCAGAGATAAAAAAGATGAAAAACACTTCATCTATAGATAGACAAAAAGAGAAGAGTGGAATCTCACTTGGGCTTGATGTTGTACATCCACTAACTGGTAAAAAAGTTCCAGTTTGGATAGCTAACTTTGTACTTATGGATTATGGAAGTGGTGCTGTAATGGCTGTTCCTGCTCATGATGATAGAGATTATGATTTTGCTAAAAAGTATGACTTACCTATAGATGCAGTTATAAAACCATTTGATGGAGAGTTAGAAGAGGGTAAAGCTTATACCGAAGTTGGAGAGCTTTTTAACTCTGGCAAATTTGATGGAATGAACTCTAAAAAATCTCAATATAATATTATTAAATATTTTGAAGAAAACAAAATTGGTAAAAAGACTACTAACTATAAACTAAAAGATTGGGGTGTTTCAAGACAAAGATATTGGGGTGCTCCTATTCCTTTTATTCATTGCCAAGATTGTGGTTTGGTTATGGAGAAAAAAGAAAATCTTCCTATAGCACTTCCTGATGATGTTGAGATTACAGGAGAGGGAAACCCTCTTGATAATCATCCAACATGGAAAGATTGTAAATGTCCGTCATGTGGCAAAGATGCTATTCGTGAGACTGATACTATGGATACATTTGTTCAGTCATCTTGGTATTTTTTAAGATTTTGTGCATCACCACAAAATATGCAAGATGAGGCATTTTCAAAAGAGCAGATTAAGTACTGGATGGGTGTTGACCATTACATCGGTGGGATTGAACATGCCATACTTCATCTACTTTATGCTAGATTTTTTACTAAAGTTTTTCGTGATTTAGGTTATATAGATTTTGATGAACCTTTTGATAGACTTCTTACTCAAGGCATGGTGTTAAAAGATGGGGCTAAGATGAGTAAGTCTAAGGGAAATACTGTTGATCCTGATGCCATAATCGCTAAATATGGCGCAGATACGGCAAGACTTTTTATCCTTTTTGCAGCTCCACCAACGCAAGAGTTAGAGTGGAATGATAGTGCTGTTGAGGGTTCTTTCAAGTTTATAAAAAGATTTTTTGATAGAAGTTCAAATATTGTAAAGAGTGATACTATACCAACTATAGACCATTCATCATTAACAAAAGATGAAAAATTTGCTAGAAAAAAAGTTTATGAAGCACTTAAAAGAGCAGATGATGTATATAATGAAAGATATACATTTAACACTATGATAGCAGGTGTTATGGAGGCTATGAATGCTTTAAACTCTCAAAGCAGTACCGATGTTTGGAGTGAGGGTTACTGGATTTTAACATCTGTTATGGAACCTGTTATTCCTCATACTTGCTGGGAAATTAGTAATGAATATTTCTCCCTAAACAATTTGGCACCTCAAAAAATCTTAGAAGAGGTTTTTATAGAGGACTCTATAACTCTTGGAGTTTCTGTAAATGGAAAAAGAAGAGCTGAGATTGAAGTAGCGATAGATGAATCAAAAGAGAATATAGTTGCTATTGCAAAACAAAGTGTAGCTAAATGGTTAGAGGATAAAACTATAGTTAAAGAGATAGTTGTTCCTAAAAAGTTAGTAAACTTGGTTATTAAAGGTTAGTTTTGAAAACAGTTCTACATGCCATACTTTTAATAAATCTGCTTGTTTTATTTACGGCATGTGGATATAAACCAAGTGCTAAATACTCTCGTGCGATTGTGGGAGATAAGATAAGTACAACTGTACGGATTTCTGCACAAGATCCGGAAAATACAGTAATAATTAAAGATGCTGTAGATGAAGCTATTATTGAAGTTTTTCATGCCTCTTTAACTTCTCGAGCTTTATCAACGACACACTTAGAATTAAGTATTTCAGATCCATCATATGCACCCACTCAATACAATGATGATGGTTATGTCGTGGGTTATAGAACAGCTATAACTTTAAGTATAGTTAAGTATCATAATGGTCTAAGTAAAAGCTATAGCGCTAAGGGAACATATGATTTTTCAATTGCTCCTAATGCTATTGTTAGTGATCAGGAGAGATTTGAAGCTATTAAGTTTAGTTCCGCAAAAGCAATTAAATCCTTTTTAGCACAAGTTTCAGCAGAGGGTGCTAGAGCTAAAAAAGAGTAAATTTATGGGGAGGTATTTATTATGACCGTACAGAGTATTATAAAAAAAGCTGTTAAAAGATTAGAGTTGGAAGGGAAACTTCTAACTCCTGATTTTTATGCCCAAGCATTTTGTAAAGAGGCAAAAAAAGCCGGTATAACGAGTGAAGATTGTAATCATGTAGATAAATATAGTAAAACCCTTAACAAAGAGTTCCAAAAAGAGTTAACAAATTATAGAATAAGAACTATGTCCGAGTTGGTTCGTTTTTTGATTTCAAAATTAAATAGAACAAATTCATCTATATGTTCTGAGGCTCTTGAAGCACAGACGCTTTTTACAAAAAGAGTGTTGCAAGTCATAGAAGTTTTGCATAATAAAGAGGCAACACTTTTGGCAAAAAAAAGTATAAGTCTCTTAGATTCAAGAGCCAGTACCTCTCAAATAGAACAGTTTAGGCAACTTTGGATAAATTTTATAACTACTTATGATGACACTTTTTTAGAAAAACTAAAAACTTTGGGTAGTATAGATAGCGGTGATCTCAAATCAACGGTTGAAAATTTAACTATTGGTGCTAAATCGTCCAAAGGAGATAGTTTTGACCTCTCCCGAGTTGCAGCACTTTTAGTTACATCTCTCGTTCCATCTATCGCATCTAGTGTAAATGATAAGTTGGCACTACTGAGTGAAAAAATTAAAAATAATCCTTCACTTTTAGACACTATAGGCATAGAAAATGAGATAAAATCTGCAATATCACTCCGAATAGCACTTGATAAACAGAGTGTAAAAGAGATGGTAGAGTCTCTTGATATAGTCTTAGATAAACTCTCTTTAAAACTTATAGATATGATTGAACGCTCGGATAGTTCAACTATGGAGATTCAAGCTATTAAAAGTGAACTTGAATCATACGGCGATGAAGCGAGTTTGAATTTTAAAGTAGCACACAAAAAACTCTTTACAATTGCAACAGCATTGGAAGAGAATACTCAACTTCTTAGTAAAGATTTAACAACACATGGTGCCCAAGTGCGTATTTTAAGTAAAAAAGTTCATGAGTTGGAGCGTGAACTTGAAGAGGTTAGACAGGAGTCAAAAGAGGACTTTTTAACAAAACTCTACAACAAAAGAGCTTTAGATGAGTTCATGGAAATTAAAGAGGCAGAGTTTGAGAGATATGGGCGTAATTTTTCTGTAATTATGTTTGACCTAGACCATTTCAAAAATGTAAATGATAATTTTGGTCATGATGCTGGGGATGCTGTTCTTTCTGCTTTTGCAAAGATTTTGAAAAAAGAAGCAAGAAGTGTTGATGTTGTCGGTAGATTTGGTGGAGAGGAGTTTTTGGCTCTACTAAGTGAAACAGATACAAAAGGTGGAGCTATTTTTGCTGAGAAAGTAAGAAAACATGTCCAAAAAGCTCGTTTTATGTATAAAGGAGAACGAATAGAAGTAACTGTTAGTTGTGGTGTTTCAGAGAGAAAAAAACATGTTTCACTCAAAGGTGTAATCAACTCTGCAGATGAGTATCTCTATAAAGCAAAAAAAGATGGTAGAAATCAAGTAGCCTATAAGAAAAAATAGTGTTAAAAGAGTTTTTAGATAGCAAACCTTTATATTATGATGAGATTGATTACTCTCGTATGCCAAGGGTATATGAGAGAGTAAAATCTCATTTTCCTCATCCAAAAATCATACATCTTATAGGTACAAATGGTAAAGGAACAACGGGGCGTTTTTTAGCAACGGCTTTGTACTCTTTAGGTTTTCGAGTCGGTCACTATACATCTCCTCATATTATAGATTTTAACGAAAGAATTTGGTGTGATGGAAAAAATGTAAGTGATGAGACTCTGCATATTGCCCATAAAAAATTACAAAATATTTTAAGCACAGAGGAGTCTAACTCTCTTAGTTATTTTGAGTATACAACTCTCTTGGCAATGTTAATCTTTACAGAGTGTGATTATGTTGTTTTAGAAGCTGGGCTTGGTGGTGAAAATGATGCAACGGCAGTTTTTGATAAAGAGTTAACTTTAGTAACTCCTATAGATATTGACCATGAAGCATTTTTGGGTCGTACCATAAAAGAGATAGCTACAACAAAACTAAATGCCATACAAACAGATGCCATTTTGGGTCAGCAAAAATTTAATGAAGTATATATAGTTGCAAACACTATAGCAGATATAAAAGGTGCTAAGATAGATAGTTATAATGAATTTTTAGAAGATGAAGATATGACTAAAATCAGAAAAATTTCTCGGATGCTTGGGTTAGCACCATATCTTCAACAAAATTTGAAACTTGCAATCAGTGCACTGAAATTTTTAGATATAGAGTATAGAGAGAGTAGTTTTAAAAACTCTAAACTTTTTGGCAGACTCACTAAAATCTCTGAAAATATTTTACTAGATGTTGGACACAATAGATTGGCAGCAACTTCTATCGCAGATGCCCTAAAAGGTGAAAAATATATCTTAGTCTACAATAGTTATAGAGATAAGAACTATGAAGAGATTTTAAATATTTTAAAACCAATAGTATGGCATGTGGAAATAATAGATATACTTAATGAGAGAGTTGTCCCAAGAGACTCCCTTCAAAATATATTAAACTCTTTAGAGATAAAATACAAAGAATTTACAGAGATAAAAAAAGATTTCAACTATCTTGTATTTGGCTCTTTTAGTGTGATAGAATCATTTTTAAAGGCATATCATGAATAACCATTTTACCGTTACTATTAATGATGATAATGGCGTAAAACAGTTTAATCTTCATCAATTTGTAAAACGAGCAATTCTCTATGCTGTGATATTTTTAGGTTTTATTGCTTTGAGTGCTGTAGGTACTATTTTATATCTAAATGACTCAGTTGATGAGATAGAAAAAAAGCGTTTAGAGATGGAAATCGCATATGCTAATTTAAAGCTAAAAAACTCAAAACTAGACCAAAATATGCAGGATACTCAAAGAGTTTTAGATCTTAAAAGAAGAGAGTTAGTTGAGGTTTCAGACTCTCTTAGTGAGATAGAGGTGATGATAGGACTCTCTCAAGTAGAAGAAGTAGCACTTAAAGATAGAGTTAATATAGCAAAGTTAAACTCTCAAGATATGGCTGCCATGTTTCAGTTTGTACCAAGTGGTTCCCCTATTGAGTACAAAGGGATTACAAGCAAGTTTGGCTATAGAATACATCCAACTCTAAATAGAAAAGAGTTTCATCGCGGAACTGATATGAGAGCTAGGATGAAGACACCTGTTTATGCCACAGCTGATGGGATAGTTGAGTGGGCAGGGATGCATAAAAGCAGTGGTTATGGAAAGTTAATTATTCTTCAACATAACTATGGTTTTAGAAGTTATTTCGGTCATTTAAACAAGATTGTGATAAAATCCGGTAAATTTGTAAAAAAAGGTGATCTCATAGCTTATACGGGTAACTCTGGTATGAGTAGTGGACCCCATCTTCATTATGAAATTAGGTTTATATCTCGTGCTGTAAATCCCTACTGGTTTATAAAATGGAATGTAAAAAATTATAAAGAGATATTTGAAAAGGAGAAGAAAATACCATGGCAATCTTTAATAACAGCGACAGCTCAAATAAAAGTACCCAACCCGACACAAACACTACCATCATCACTGCAGGTTCAACAATAAAGGGTGAGATGAATCTCTCTTGTAATCTCTATGTTGATGGAGAGTTTGAAGGTGTGATACACTCTCAAAAAGAGGTAAATATCGGTAAAAACGGACATGTAAAAGGTGATGTTACAACTCAAAGGTTAGTAGTGCAGGGTTATATTGAAGGTACTATTAATGCACATAGAGTTGAGATTAAAGCTGCTGGAAAAGTGAATGGTTCTATAGAATCAACTGAACTTGTTATTGAAGCAAAAGGTGTTTTTGAGGGGAATAGTATAGTTAAAAATTCAAATACTCCTCCTCCTAAAGCGCAAATAAGCAAATCATAAAGTCAAGAAGTTTTAGGATATAAATGTCACAAAGTTCACTATATGGATATTTTAAAACTCAAAAAAAGCAAACCCTAGAAGTTCTAATTTGTGAAGATTCTAAAGAGGCTTATGAGTTAGAGAGTGTTGCAAAGTTTTTTAAAAAAGATGTAGTTCTTTTTCCAGACTTTCGTGCTGGTTTTGGTGATGATCTTCGTTCATTTAAAGAGGAACTTCATCAACTCTTTTTTGCTCTTAGAACCTACTACTTAGCAGATAAAAAACCACTAATTATTTCCCCTCTTAAAACTCTGCTTTTTCACATGCCAAGAGAGAAATTGCTCAAATCAACTTCGTTGGAGTTTGGTGCTACTATAAATCTTAGTCTATTTAAAGAAGAGATGCTTTTTTGGGGTTATACATTTGTAGATATGGTTCAGGTTGAGGGTGAGATCTCTTTTCGTGGGGATATTATAGATATATATCCACCAGCCTCAAAAAACCCTATAAGAGTTTCACTCTTTGATGATGAGATTGAGCAGATAAAATATTTTGAATTGGAAACACAAAGAACTAAAAAAGAGGAGTTAGATAGTTTTGTCATCACTCCAGCTTTTTACTCTTTGGATGAGGAAGAATTTAATCTGCTTAATGAAAAAGTAATTAACTCTGAGTTTGATTCTTTGGTTAAAGATATTGCATCTCTCGGTTTATGGCATTTAGATAAGAATGCCGAGAACTTTTTAGATGCAAAAGAGGTAAAACTCTCAAAAAATTTAGATAACCTTTTAGTAGATGCTTATGCCCTCAACAGTCCAACCTTGTCTCGTGAATCGTTTGATGTCGATATTTTAGAGAGTAGTGATGATTTTAAAGAGTTAGTTGTTGCAGATGTAGCTTCTCTACTAAAAGTTCATAAAGATAAAAAAGTAACTATAATTGCTGCAAATCAAGCAGTAATGAAACAGGTTGGCTTGTTTGATTTGCAAAATATCAGAGAAGTTTATGCTCCATATATCTTAAATATTATCTCTAAAGATGAACTTGTAATTTCTCTAAACAAACCAGATAAAAAAAGAAGACGAAGAAAAAGTTCCATTTTACTCGATGATTTAAAAGCTGGTGATTATGTAGTTCATGAAGATTATGGTGTTGGAATATTTGAAGCTATTGAGCAGACTGAAATACTTGGTGGTATCAAAGATTTTATAGTTATAAAATATATTGGTGATGATAAGATTTTACTGCCAGTAGAAAATCTTGATACAATTGACCGTTATATAGCTAGTGGTGGCTCAACTCCTGTTTTAGATAAGCTTGGAAAAGGAAGTTTTGGAAGACTCAAAGAGAAGGTTAAAAAGCGTCTTTTTGAGATAGCTGGAGATATTGTAAACACAGCAGCAGCGAGAGCATTGATAAAAGCACCAAAGATAAGTTTAGTTAAAAAAGAGTTACAAGAGTTTCAAAAACTTGCAGGGTTTGAATATACGCAGGACCAAACAACTTCCATAGATGAGATACTTTCTCAGATGAGTTCGGGGCATATTATGGATAGGCTTCTTAGTGGTGATGTTGGTTTTGGTAAGACCGAAGTAGCTTTAAACACTATCTTTGCAGCTTTTAAGTCAGGCTATCAGTCGGCTTTTATAGTACCAACAACACTGCTTTCTGCTCAACACTATCGTTCACTTGATGAAAGATTTTCTGAGTTAGGTATAAGGTACTCAAAGTTAGATAGATTTGTAGGTACAAAAGATAAAAGCAATGTTATAAAAGCTTTGGCTTCTGGAGAGTTGGATGTAGTTGTAGGTACTCACTCACTCTTTGGACTGGAGTTTAAAAATCTCGGTGTTGTTATTATAGATGAAGAACATAAGTTTGGTGTAAAACAAAAAGAGAAGATAAAAGAGCTTTACCATAATGTTCATCTGCTTTCAATGAGCGCTACTCCGATACCTCGTTCACTAAACCAAGCACTAAGTTCTATAAAGACAATGTCGCAACTTCTTACTCCTCCAAGTGAGCGACAAGGTGTTAGAACATTCGTAAAAGAGTATGAAGAGAAGATGGTTAAAGAGGTTATACTTAGAGAACTTCGTCGTGGTGGACAGGTTTTTTATGTGCATAACTCCATAGACCACATGCCAATAAAACTAGGAGAGTTAAAAGCACTACTCCCAGAGTTAAGAGTAGTTATGCTTCACTCAAAAATCTCAGCAGTTGCTACTGAAAAAGAGTTACTAAAATTTGAAGCAGGAGAGTATGACTTGATGATAGCTACAAGTATCATAGAGTCAGGTATCCACATGCCAAAGGTAAATACTATCTTAGTTGATGGTGCAGACAGATTTGGTATAGCCGACCTGCATCAGCTTCGTGGTCGTGTTGGTCGTGGGCATGTAGAAGGTTTTGCATACTTTATAGTTAAAAACAGAGAGGTATTAACTGATGAAGCTAAAAAAAGACTTTTAGCTTTAGAGTCAAACTCATTTTTAGGTAGTGGTTCTGTTTTAGCTTACCATGACTTAGAGATAAGAGGTGGTGGAAACTTAGTTGGAGATGCTCAAAGTGGACATATCAAAAACATAGGTTACTCACTCTACCTTAGAATGTTAGAAGATGCCATAAAAGAGTTAAGCAATAGCGTTGATACTCCTAGAGCAAAAGTAGATATAAAACTAGCTATCTCTGCTTACTTGAGTGATGAGGTAGTAAAAGAGGATAGGCTTCGCTTAGATATTTACAGACGACTTGCAGGGTGTGAAGAAGCCATAGAAATATATGAGATACAAGAAGAGATGATAGACAGATTTGGAGAGTTAGACACTCCAACTATACAGTTTTTTGAGTTGATGGTTATAAAACTTTTAAGCATAGATAAAAAGATAAAATCTATAACAAACTATGGACAAAATATATCGTTTACATATATGAATGATTCAAAAGAGACTATAAAATCAGATTCTAAAGATGATGATGACATAGTAAAAGCAACACTTTTTTATCTTAGAAACTCTAAACCAAAGGTTTTGTAAGAGTAAGGATTGCTTGTTATGCTTTGTTTGTTTAATCGTATACAGAATCTATATTGAAGTCATCTTCTTC
>JAYELK010000011.1:0-1162 GCA_034717415.1 Campylobacterota bacterium
AATAAAAATAAACAATCATTATACATTAAAAGAGTGGCAAGAATTAATCCCTAAAAATCAAAATCTGGATGTTAGATTCAGAATGTTAGTTATTGAAAAAGTTTTAACCAATCCAAATATCAGTAGTAAAGAGATTTGTAAAATATTTTATATCACAGGTAATACATTTTTCAGATGGTTAAAATGGTATAACGATGGTGGTTTAGAAAAGTTAAAAATTGGTGATGGTGGGAAAGGTTCAAATTCAGGGGCAGTTAAATTTGATGAAAAAATATTTGAAGCACTTGGAGTTGAAATAGATAATAATCAAGAGGAAGTTTGGACACTTGATAAAATGCAACTTTTTATAAAAGAGAAGTTTAATGTAGAGCCATCAATACAAGTAATCAAATATAGATTAAAAGGTAAATATTCTTATAAATCATCAAGACCATATCCTCATAAAGCAGACAGAGATAAATTAGGACGCTTTAAAAAAAAGGAATAATCGAACATATCTTAAAATTAGAGTTAACCAATATGAAATGGTCAATAAAGGAGCCTAAAGACTTTATCTTAGGTGATTACAGTAATTATTACAATCAGTTTACAACAGCTAAAATACTAGAAAAATATAAAATATGGTTTGCTGACGAAATGAGATTTGGACTTATGACAAACGAGAAGAGAAGTTGGAATAAGGTTGGAGAGCGAACTAGATTACCAAACCAAATGGAATATGCAAATAGATATTTATATAGTGCCGTATCCCCTGTAGATGGTGAAAGTGTTCATATAATTGGTTTTAGTGATGCAAATGCAGAAGCTACAAGTTTATTCTTGGATGAAATAAATAAACAACATTCAAAGACTCATAATATTATCATTTGGGATAATGCACCATTTCATAAATCAAAAACATTACATTCAAAAAAGAATATATCAATTTTGACATTGCCATCTTATGGTCAAGAGTTAAATCCTACAGAAAGATTTTTTGGTGAAATGAGAAAATCTACAGCTAATAAAATTTATAAAGATATAAATGAGATAGAAAAACTTTTAAATGATGAGCTCTTAATCTGGATTAATGATAAAGATAGAACAAAGAAATTAATATTGTGGGATTATATGAAAGAACAATTATGTATTATTGATAGTTAGTTTTAATTTAAAACGGTAT
>JAYELK010000012.1:0-27184 GCA_034717415.1 Campylobacterota bacterium
ATGAAACCATATCTTTTTTTTATAGCCTTTTTAGGTGTTTTTATTTTAATCAATATCTATATATCAAAACGACTTATACAAAAACTAGACCTACAAGAAAAAACTAAACTATATCTTCGTGCCTTTCTAGTAATCAACCTCTTTGGTATTCTCGGTTATATGCTTGGCAGATACTATATAGATGTTCCAAACTGGCTCTACTTTTTATTTTCCATACCTATTGGTCTGCTTTTTCTACTCTTTTGTACAGCTATTATCTATGATATATCAAGAGTTATCTTATCAAAAACACCTATCTCTGATTCAAGAAGAGATTTCTTCAAAAGGTCTTTAGATATATCCTCTTTGCTAATTGCTTCTTCTCTTAGTGCCAGATCACTTTATGAAGCAAGATTTACAAAACTAGAGCGTGTCAACATCAAAATAAAAAATCTTTTTAAACCTTATAAAATAGTTCAACTTAGCGATATTCATATCGGTGGGCTTATAGATGAAAACTTTATAAAATCTACTGTACAAAAGGTAAATGATTTAAATCCAGACCTAGTAGTTATCACTGGTGATCTAGTGGATATAGACATATCAAGAGCAACAAAAGCAGTTGATGCACTAAAAGGTTTTAACTCAAAATATGGTACTTTTTTCGTTGTTGGAAATCATGAATATTTTCATGATATTGACAAAATTATAGCTAAGGTAAAATCTTTGGGTATTAGAGTTTTAGAAAATGAAAATATCTATATAGGAAAAGAGGGAGAAGGTTTTAACCTAGTAGGAGTTTATGACATCTTTGGATACAGAACTCTTCATCACATGCCAGAGTTAGAACAAGCACTGTCAAACAAAAAAGATGCTCCAACCATACTTCTAGCTCATCAGCCAAAATACATAGAAGAGGTTAAAGGTGGAGTAGATTTAATACTAAGTGGTCACACACATGGAGGGCAACTCTACCCTTTTAAATTTTTAGTAAAACTTCAACAGCCTTACATCAGTGGACTACACCAACACACTAAAGATTTACAAATCTATGTAAACAGAGGTACAGGTTTTTGGGGTCCACCTATGAGACTCGGTAGCACTTCTGAGATAACTGAAATAACTATCAGTTAATTATCAACCGTCAGAATATCAACTAACTCAACACGATCACAATCTTTTTTAAAGAGTTTTTTCGTAGTTGCATCATCCTCTGCAAGAACTAAAATATCTGCAAAGTCATCTTTTGAAACCTCGAAAGTATGTGACTCTTTGGCAGTTTGAACTCTAAGTGTAGCCTCACCACTATCACTCAGTAGTTCAATATTTCTCAAACCCTTTGCAAACTCACTTTTTATAACTTTAGCTACTTTTTCATTTAACAGCAGTTCAGAGAGAGCAACAGACACATTCAAATCTGACTCACACAACACTTTATAAGTTACAATAATTTTACCATCCATATCTATCATCCATTTAATTTTAAATCTTTTTGCACTCTCTCAAAAGCATCTACAACATCTTGTTCACTAACTGCATCAAGCAGATCAATATAGTAACTGTAAATAAGTCTTGAATCTATACGAACAACCATTTTCAGATAACTTGAGGGAAAATTAGTAAGTGCTTTTTTATCACTGTTTTGATTACTGTTACAAGAGATACCACTTTTTTTTGAGACCTCTAATGTAAAAGCACAGTTATCATCAAACGCATAAAGTTCTTTTAAACTAGCTTGAAATATTTTATCAGGTGGAAAAACTACCAACCTCATACATGGAATCTTCTTTTGAGAAAACTCCTTGGCATGAAGAGTAACCATAGCCTTATCTTCACAACTAATAAAAAACAAACTCATACCCAAGATAAGAAAAAAAGAAAAAAACCGTTTCAATACTAAAAACCTACTCTATTTTCCCAGGTACCAAATCAACTTCTTCAAGAAAATGACGAAGCTTTACAATAGCATCTTTAGAGAGATTACCCTTATGTGAAAGCGTTAAAACAAACTCTTTACCACCATAAAATATCTTTGCTTTATGCTGTTTCGTTTCTTCAACTTTTGCACCATAATGCACCAATGCCGAAATCAACTTATTGGCATCAATATTACCAGATATTGGATGCTCAAACAACTTTTCTAACTTTACTTTGTGTCTATGACTCATACAAACTCCTTATACAACTAGTGTACTCTTATAAGGTTAAAGGTTTAATAAATTAGATTGATTTTTATCTTTTTTTGAAGATTAGGAGTGTTTTATCCTCACTGTCATAGAGAGAAAAAGTCTGTTTATCTACAAGCTTCAATCCTGCTAGTTTTTGAAAAGTTTTTATCTTGTGGAAGTATTGAACTATGGTGTCTTGGTATTTTATATATCTATCATCTTCATCTTTAGCAAAAAGAGTGAATTTTGTATGAAGTTCATCATTTTCAAAGACGGCATCCACACTTAGAAACTCTTTTTCATTTTCACTACTCATAGTTCCCTCGGCAACATCACTAAAACCATATCTAGTATTTATATCAGCTATAAAAATCCCATCATCATTTAGTTTCTCAGAAATTGCATCTAAAAATTTTATAAGAGCATCTTTCTCTAAAAAATTTAAAACATCAAAGATACTTACAATAGCATCATACTTACCTTCTACCTCTGCAACATCTATGCACTCAGCATCTAAGCCATCTGCCCTGCACTCATCAACCATAACAGAACTAAGATCAACGCCCTTGCATATAACGCCATCACTGATCATACGAGTCATAAAGCCACCACGACCACAACCAACATCTAAGAGAGTCTTAACCTCTTTATCATCCAATTCTGAACGATAGAGGTCATAGAGTGCTTCAGTAGCCTCTTCTATCCCTAAAAGATGTTCAGCTTTTGCATATAGATCTAAGTTAGTCATCTATGCTTTTTGCTCTGCTTTTATAACTTCATTGATCTTTTCATAAATATCTAAAACTTCATCTTTTTTAGCTATATAACTATTTTTATTGGCAATAAGATAAGTTGATGAAGTCATAATATCCTCAACAACTTCTAAACCATTTTGCTTCATAGTAGCACCAGTCTCAACAATATCAACTATCATATCTGCAAGACCGATAAGTGGAGCTAGTTCAATAGAACCATAAAGCTTGATAATCTCAACACTAACGGCTCTCTCTTGGAAGTATCTCTTAGTAATATTTACCATCTTTGAAGCTACTTTTAACTCTGGTTTATTTAGATCAAGTTTCTCACCATTACGCATACCGATAGAAACTTTACAAATACCTCGTTTAAGGTCTAAAAGACGGATGACATCTAAACCCTGTTCCTCTAAAGTGTCAAGTCCTACTACACCAATATCAGCTGCTTGATGATAAACATAGGTAGCTACATCTTGATTTCTTACAAGTAAAAAACGAAACTTTGGAGTATCTAGTATAAGTTTTCTATCATCAAATTTAAAACTGTCACCAAAAATAGTTTCAAATATCTCTAGTGTTTCTTTAGCAATACGACCTTTTGGAAGTGCAACTGTTAGCATAAATCAGCCTTTTTTATAATCTTTTTCATGCCCTTAAATATAAGGGTTTCATCTATCTTGGCATGTGGAAATAGTTTCGCAAATTCTCTTGCATCTCCACCTGTTAAATATATGTCTATATTATGACTCATAACTTCGCCATAAAGTGTTTTTAGGTAACCATAGCTTATGGCATCCCTTGAATTTTTCGGCATTATATCTAATTCACACTCAAAGTTAAATGAGTAGTCTAAAACTGAGGATATATTTTTATAAGTTTGTGCCATAGCTTTCATTCCAGGATAGATAAAGCCACCCTCAAAAACTCCACTCCTTACTATATCTACAGTTATAGCACTTCCAGCATCTATGATGATTCCGTCATTTACAGCTTCACATGCCACAACTCTGTCTATACCCATAGTGTCATAGTAATGTCTCATCTCTAGATGCCATGAAAGGTCTATCCAGTTATCTAAATCTTTGAGTATCTTCTTGGCATGTGGATTTACACAGATGTAAAAAGTCTTCTCAGTTATGGCATGTGGATTAAAAGTTTTTGCATCTTCCTTATAATCTTCTCTTTCACTATAAAAATGATAAGAAGTATTGCCTATATCACAAAGAAGCATTAGTAAAGTTTCCAGCCTTGAAGTTTAAAAGCATCTTTAGCTTTAGAACAAAGTGGAGCATCAATAAATAAAACTTTATGCTTAAAATTATGTTCACAATAGATGGTAAGTTTTGCATATATCTCTTCAAACTTATGAACATCTTTCATAAGTAATCTACTCTTCTGACTAACAGCAAAAACTGCCCAAAAATAACCACGAGTATCAGTCGCTTTATAAATTTTTATCCTGTTTCTTATGCCTAACTCTTTTGGAGCCACTTCTTGCATTTTTTTATAAATCTTTCCCTTTTGTCTAAGGGAATCTACTACCATCTGCATATCTATTCTATTACCTTTGTTTTAAGTTCCTGTTCATAAATAACCCCAACTTCAGCGATAGGTAAATAGCTCTAGTGCTAGGCAGATTTATGCAGGACTAGTTTACCTAATTCAAGTAAATCTAACGACGCAATAGGGCTATTTACCTATCGCCCGAAGGGAAGTTTAAAAAGAGGGCTACTGCTTCGTTAAAAACTCTTGAAGCACCATAAGTGCAACTGCGAATTTTTGCCTCACATTAGCCCTCTTTTTAAGCTTCTGAAGTTAGGGTTCTTTATGAACAGGAACTTAATAGTACCATTTTATCAAAAATATACTTTATTACTAATTTTATTTTAACCGTTAATAGTGTAGTATTCTTTACAATTTATAAAAGGTCAACTTATGTTTTTTAAATCACTTATTATCTCTATTTTACTTATCTTCACTGCCTGCAGTGAGAACAAACCAACAAAAAAATATGACGCTAAAAAACTGCTAGAGACAAAATGTGCCTCTTGCCACAACTTAGAAATCCCACCATATACATTTGCCGAGGAGTTGGCTCCTCCAATGATGGCAGTATCATTTCACATCTATGACTTTACAGAAGCTACCGATGATGCTCAAAGACTCTATAAAGCACAGGAATTTGTTGTGGATTACATACGATTTCCAAGTGCAGAAAAATCATTTTGTGACAAAGAGAGTTTAGAATCTTATGGAGTTATGCCATCACTAAAAGACAAAATAACAGTTGATGAAGCAAAAGCAGTAGCCAAATATATGTTTAAACACTTCAACCAAGAAAATCTGCTTAAAGCACAAAAAGCCAAACGAGAGTATGATGCACTTCCTGATGGTAAAAAAATAGCTCTTAAACATAAGTGTATGGGATGCCACAGAGTAGATAAAAAAATTATTGGTCCATCATTCATAGATATTGCTTCAAAATATGCAAACTCTAAGGATGAAATGATAAAAAGCATAAAAAATGGAAGCAAAGCTAAATGGAAGAGTTCAAACGGTGCAATAATGCCACCATTTAAACAGATAAATGATGAAGATTTAAAAATATTATCTGAATGGATTATAAAAACTGTGTTATAATTAACATATTATGAAGGTAGTTCAAAGAGAAATCAAGTAATGCCATAAAGATGATGTTAAAAGATGCATCAATGGCAGGTAAGTTTAACCACAAATATCTTCAAACACTTCTTAAATCAATTAGTTCATAAAAATTTATTTAATTTTGATGCTTTTAGAAAATAGGATATATGATACAATTCAAACTTAATTATGTAGATAAAAATTTGGAGGAAAATGAATGAAAAAATTAGTTGGTGTACTGTGTACAGCACTGCTACTTAACGCTTCTGATGTTACAATTTCTAACTCATTAACACTTGATGTTGCTTTAGACATTTTAAAATCAGAAAACTTGGAGATAAGGGCTGCTTCGTTAGATGTAGACTCTGCAAAAGCAGAAGTAAAAACAGCTTCTGGAAATCATTGGGGCAAGTTGGACTTTGTTCAGGACTATGCAAATTCTGATGATGCTGGGAATGTGTTTGGATTTAAACTTACTTCGAGAGAAGCAGAGTTTGCTGACTTTGGATTTGATGAATTTTTTGATGCTTGGAATAGTGGTGGCTTAGCTACCCCTGCTGGACAACAGAAACTTTTAACAACTCAACCAGATAAACTTAATTACCCAGAAGCAAGAGACTTTTTTCAAAGCACACTGAAATACGAAGTTCCCATCTTCACAGGTTTTCAAATCAGTAGTTATGAAAATATTATGAACGCTATGACAAAGATGAAAACTCTAGAGAAAACACAAGTTATAAATGAAAAAATTTATGAGGTTAGAAAAAGTTTTTACGATATGGCTCTTTTGCGTAATTCTACAAAAAATTTAACTACTATTTTAGAGAATATTGAAACTTTAGAAAATATGACAAAAAACATGATAAAAGTCGGTTATGCTAAAAAAGTTGACCTACTCGAAGTTAAAGCCAAAAAAGGCAATGTTGAGAGACTTATCACGCAGATGGACTCAAACCAAAAACTTCTCTATCACTATATTAGCTTTTTACTAAACAAACAAGTCACTAGCATTGAAACCCCATCTTCTGAGGTTCCTATGCCATTATGTAGTGATGATGAGATTTTAAACTCCAACTTAGATATTCAAAGAGCAAAAACCGGTTTAGAAGTTAGACAGAGTATGGTTGATCTCTCCAAATCATCTTACTACCCTATGGTAGGTGCTTTTGCCCAAATAGCAACTGCTGATGATACATTTTTGGGAGATGCAGATGACCACAAAGCCTATACGGTTGGTGCTAGACTGACTTGGAATATCTTCAATGGTGGCATAGACAATGCAAAAGTTGAAAAATCACGACTTGACCACCTAAAGACTAAAACTCAAGTTCAACTGGCAAAAAAAGGTATAGCACTCAAAATTGCCAAAACAAGAACAGAGATAGAGACTGCTAATGCTGAAATAGTCTCTCTAAAAAAAGAGTTAGACCTTGCAAATGCAATATATGAAAACTATGAGGGTAGATATAGAGAAAAACTATCTTCTATGAGTGATGTTATCATCAAACAATCTGAACAGATTCAAAAAATCTTACAGCTACAGATGGCACAAAACAAGCGAAATGAAAGAATTTTTGCACTAGAAAAATTAGCAAACGGAGAAAAATAAAATGAACAAACTTTTACTACTACTGGCACTTGGGACCTCACTTATGGCCGAAACTCTTACACTATCAGGAAGTGTAATTTCTGATAACCAAAAGATGATAACAAGCCGTTTTATGGGTTTTGTTACAGAAGTAAAAGTATCAGAAGGTGAACATGTTAAAAAAGGTCAGCTTCTCTATACTATTGATTCTAAAGAGATAGATTCGGCTATGACACAGGTTAAACTTGGAATCTCACAAGCTCAACTTTCTCTTCAAATGTATCAAAACCAATATACAAATGTCAAACTAAACCTTGAGAGACACAAAAGACTTTTAGAAAAAGATATGGTTTCAAAGTTTGAAGTTGAAAATCTTCAACTTGCTGAACTCAATCTTGCAAATATGATAGATATTGCAAAAAAGCAAGTTATTCAAGCACAGGCTCAACTAGCAGAAGTTAAAAACCAATATAAATATCTACATATAAAAGCACCCAACAGTGGTGTTATTGTAGCTAAAAATATCAAAGTTGGAGAGATGGCAATGCCCGGTATGCCTGCTATTGTTCTATCAGATTTAAGTAACTTAAAAATCTCTGCTGAAATTGCAGAAACAAACCTTGGACTTATAAAGCACGGAACAAAAGTGGTTGCTCACATACCATCACTAAAGTTAAAAACCATAGGAACTGTTACGGCAATCATTCCAAGTTCAAATCCAATGACTCACACATTTAAGATAAAGGTATCTTTTAAAAATGCAAATACCTCTGTATATCCAGGCATGTATGCAACTGTAGATATAAAGGCTAACTAATTATGAAAGAAAAAGATTTATCACACATCAAAGTCACGGACTATGCTGGTAAATTGGCTAAAAACTTTCTGTACAACCCACTTACAGCAGTTTTAGCCATCTTTCTACTAGCTATCGGCTATATGGCTTTAGAGGTTACCCCAAGAGAGGAAGACCCTCAAATCGCCATTAGTGGTGGTAGTATTATCATCCCTGCTCCAGGATTAAAGCCAAAAGAGATTGAAAAGATTATAGTTGAACCGCTTGAGGCAAGACTAAGAGAGATTAATGGTATAGAGCATATCTACTCTATGAGCATGGATAGTGTAGCCGTTATAAATATTATGTATTTTATTGGACAAGATAGAGAGATCTCAAACCTAAAAATCTATGATAAAGTAATGCAAAATATGGATCAAATGCCAAAAAATATTATGCAGCCACTTATAAAACCATTTGATATAGATATTGATATACCCATAGTAGGTCTTGCTTTTTACCAAAAAGAGAACAAGATAAGTTATCCGAAATTTTTAGAGACTATCCAAAATATCAAAAAAGAGATTAAAACTATAGAGGGTGTTTCAAAAACTGAGTTTAAAGGTGCCCATAAACAGCAATACAATGTAGAAGTTGATTTAGCAAAACTCAAAGGTTACCACCTATCTCTTGGTCAAATTGTAAACGGAATCAAATCTATAGCTATTCGTGTTCCTGATGTAAAAGCAAAGACTCCAGATAATAAACTTGTAGTATTTGGTATAAAAAATGCGATTGATTCTATAAAAGATGTTCAAAACATCATAGTTGCACAATATATGGGTAGTCCAATCTACTTAAAAGATGTAGCAAAAGTCAGTGATTCTATTGATAAGCAAAGAAAACAGAGTGCCAGTATCATACTTAAAAATGGTGAGCAATATGAGCAAATAACTCTAGCTATCTCTAAACTAGCAGGGACAAATGCCGTATCTGTAGCAGATGGAGTAAAAGAACTTCTCCAAGAGAACAAAGCAAGACTTGAAAAACTTGGAATATCTTATACCATTACAAGAAACTATGGAGAGAGAGCAGATGAAGCTGTGAATGAACTTGTTTCTCATCTTCTTATTACAATCGCTATCATTGCTGTTATGCTTATATTTTTCCTTGGCTGGAAGGAATCTGTTATAGTTACTTTTACAGTTCCTGCCATAATTGCCATCACACTTTTTGTAGCATATATGGGAGATCAAACTATCAATAGAATTACTCTCTTTGCACTCCTGCTCTCATTAGGACTGCTTGTTGATGCTGCTATTATCGTGATAGAAAATATTCATAGACATATGCACGCTCATGAGAGTGAATTTGAAGATATGGATGAACTTTTAATCAAAGCAACAGATGAGATAGGAGCCCCTACAAATGTAGCCACATTAGCTATTATCTTGACAATGGTACCTATGGCATTTGTTGGTGGTATGATGGGAGAGTTTATGAAACCTATCCCACTTAATGTACCGGTAGCACTTATGGCTTCACTTGTTATAGCTTATATATTTACACCTTATCTAAGTAAAAAATTTCTAAGCAGGTCTCAAGACGGAGCCCACATGCACAACAAAAAGGAGGCTAAATAATGAGTCATCAACACAACAATAAATTTGAAACATTTGTTTTTAATGTCTTAAATAACAAAGCAAAGACAACTATGATATTGATACTCTTTGTTATACTCCTGCTTGGCTCATTTATGATGTTTCCGACTAAGATAGTTTTAGCAAAAATGCTACCTGGAAAGAGTGCAAATACTTTTACTGTCTATGTAGATACACCATCTGGAAGCTCTATAGAACAAACAAAAAATGTTTCAGCATGTGTAACTGATATACTCCAAAAAGAGAAAGAGGTAACAGATATAGAAGTTTTTCTTGGGCAAGGTTCTCTTTTAGATTATGCCGGTCTTGTTAAAGGCAGTGCTATGAAAATGGGCGAACAATACTCTGAAATAGTAGTCAATCTTACAGATAAGCATAGTAGAGATGAAAAATCTTTTAACATAGTACAAAGAGTTCGTCCTATCATTCAAAAAGAGTGTATACCTATGGTTAGTGGAACAAGCATTAAAATGGTAGAGATGCCTGCTGGTCCTCCCACACTTGCTGCTATCGTTGTGGAAGTATATGGTAAAGACAACCAAAAGGTTATAGCTCTATCTCATGAAGTAGCATCAATTTTAAACAAAACTGATGGTCTTGTTGATGTTGATGTAATGGCAGATGAGAGTTATAATAAATTTGAACTTATCCCCATAAAAGATAAAATCTCAAAAAGTGGACTTAGTGTTGAACAAGTTAATCAAATCTTATATTTGGCATTTGAAGGTATGGGTGTTGCTGTTAAAAACACTATTGATTTAAATGACCAAATCGCTATCTTTGTATCACTGAACGAAGAGAGTCAAACACTTAGATCCAACACTCTTTTAAGCATCAAAACAAAACTTTCTCAACTTAATCTGATGAATAAAATGGGAATGATGGTTCCTCTTACGGAAGTAGTAGAGATAAAAGAGATAAAATCAAGTCCTATGATTTATCATAAAAATCTAAAACCTATGGTAAATGTAGTAGCTGAAGCCGATATGGTATCACAAGTATATCCACTATTAGATGCTAGAGAAAAGATGATGGATTATTTTGCAAAAGATTATGAAGTATCAAAAATTCCTAGTATCACTACATATATGTTTGACCTGAATCTTATAGATAAAAAGAGTGGTGAGAAATATCTTCTTCGCTGGGATGGTGAGATGAAGGTAACACTAGATACATTTAAGGAGTTGGGTGCAGCTTTTATTGCAGCTCTTATATTAATCTTTCTACTTCTTGTTATCTACTATAAATCTTTTGCTCTTAGTGGTATAGTTTTAGGTGGAAGTTTTCTCTCTATCATAGGTGTTATTATTGGTCACTGGGTAGCTGATTTGGTTACAACAGAAACATTCTTCCTGACTGCAACTTCACTTATAGGCTTCATTGCACTCATTGGAATTAGTTCAAGAAACTCTCTGCTTCTTATAGACTTTGCAAAAAGCTTAATAGAAGAAAAACATATAGAAAAAAGAAGAGCTATCGCTATCGCTAGTGCTACAAGAGCAAAACCTATTATGCTTACAGCTATTGCGATTATTTTAGGTTCAGCACTACTTGCGAGTGATCCTATTTTTGGTGGTTTGGGAGTTGCCCTAATCTCTGGAACAGTAGCAGCAGTTATTGTTTCACTTCTATTTATCCCTATCTTAATGGATAAAACAAAAGCTATTTAGTTTTTATTATTGTAGTTGTATATGCGTTACACCTCGGGAGAGGTGGAACGAGGAAGTAGAAGAGAATTACAATCTAGCGTAATTAACGCTGATACATGCGTCAAGAGACGCCAATTCAGCAAGTGTAATATCACTAACTACATCATCAACTAAGATAACAGCCAATGCTTGAGACTCACTGTTTCTTGCAAGTGAAAAATCTGCTATATTTACATTATGACCAGAAAGAGTTAAACCGATATTTCCAATCACTCCTGGAACATCACTGTTTTTAAACAGAATCATATCACCCTTAAGTGCTACTTCTATATCAAAACCGTCTATTGCAACTATACGCATAATACCATCATCAAAGATAGTAGCACTGATGATAGTAGTACCCTCTGAAGTAGTAAGTTTAATAGTAATAAGGTTTTTAAATACAGCAGAATCAGCTAATGCTTCAGACTCTATCTTAATACCTTTTTCTTTAGCTACAAAATCTGCATTAACATAGTTTATAGTATCACCACTACTTTGGCTCATCGCTCCAACTGCTACAAAAGTAGCAAGAGAATCAACGAAAGAAGCAATCTCACCATGACCACTTACTTTAATAGCTATGATTTGAGATCTGTTCATTTGAGACTCTAAGAAACCAATTTTCTGTCCCATCTCTAAAAATGGTTTAACAAATGGTGGTATTTTAGATTCATCTATAGGTAAGTTCATGGCATGTGGATATGCTATACCTTTAGCAGCTTCCATAGCATTGGCTGCTGCTTGGGTTCCTATGTTGTATTGAGATTCAAATGTGTTTGCACCAAGGTGTGGAGATACACAGATATTATCAAGTTCAAGCAGAGGGTGATCAGTTGCCGGTTCTTTGTTAAAAACATCAATACCTGCAAAACGAATTTTTTTAGATTTAAGACCATTAAAAAGTGCTTCTTCATTATAAAGACCACCTCTAGCACAGTTGATTAAAACTACACCATCTTTCATCTTAGCTATCTCAGTCTCACCTATGATATCAAGAGTCTCTTGATTTTTAGGTGTATGGATAGTAATAATATCACAAGAGAGAATATCTTCAAAATTCTTAGTATATGTCATATCACAGTCAGTTACTTTTGATGGGTGAATATAAGGGTCATACGCAACAATATCCATCTCAAAAGAGGCAGCTCTTTTTGCTACACGAGAACCGATATTACCAAAACCGATTACACCAAGTTTCTTACCTTTCATCTCATATCCGTACCATTTCTCACGCTTCCAAATTCTCTGATTTTTAAGGTGGTCGTGTGAGTAAGGAAACATTCTCATACAAGACAACATATGTGTCATAGTAAGTTCAACTGCAGCGATAGTGTTTGCAGTAGGTACATTCATAACTATAATACCCTCTTTTGAACATCCTGGTATATCTACATTATCAACACCAACACCGGCACGAACAATAGCTTTCATATTTTTTGCATGTTTAATAAACTTAGCATCTACATCAGTAGAACTTCTTGTTATAGCTACATCAGCAGTTGGAATAATTTTTTCAATAAGCTCAGTTTTATCAACATCTGCTGCCATTATAAAGTTTATATTTTCATCATTTTGAAGCATTTCCAATCCAGCTGCGTGGATATGGTCACAAACTACTACAGTATGTTTTTTAGTCGTTGTCATTTAGTTTCCTCTTTATATGGCTTTATGGTTGCCGAAATTTGGTAATTTTTTAAAACTCTAACCAAAGAGTTTAATTTATCTACATTTTTAGAATAAATAAGTAATTCTACACCTTGTTTATCTCGTTTGAGATAATAGTTTAAACTATGCTGTTTTAGTTCCTCTTTTAAACAAAACAGTTGATAAGGATCTAAGAGAGAAGCAGAAAGTTTATATGTGATAGTATTAGTTATTTTTTCGTTTAAATCTACTGCGATATAAACTTCATTTACAGGATAAAAATATCCTAATTTTTCAGTTTTTGAAAAATGATTTAACCAAACTTTTTCTGGTTTTTTTTGAACAACTTCACTTTTATGGATTAGTGGTTCAGCGACATTTAGTTTATCTGACGAATTTATAGAAATTAGAAAAAAGACAATAAAAATAGCTACTCCAACTGTTAAGATTGGAGCAAACCATTTTAATATCTTCTGCATTTTAACTACTACTGAAATTTATCTTTTATTAAATCACCTAAAGAGTGTGATTCATTATCATTAATCTTTTCAAGTATTGCTTGATTTTTAATATAATCTAATTTTTTAACTGAGAGACGGATACGGTCACGACGAGTATCAATAACAGCGATAGCAGCTTCAATCTCTTGACCAGCTTCTAACTCTTCTTTAACTAATGGAGTTAAATCTTCATCACGAATAAGTGCATCAACACCATCTTCTAAAGATATAAATACACCAAAGTCTTTGATATCACGGATAGTACCAGTTACAACAGAATTTACTTTATGAGTTGTAGCAAATTTATCTATTGGAGATTCTAAAAGAGTTTTTCTGTTTAGAGAAATTTTTTGGTCTTCACGATTGATTTTAGCTATTTTAACTTCTATCTCTTCTCCAGATTTTAAAACTTCTTTACATTTAGTGTTTTTCTCCCAAGAAATATCTTGGTTATGTAAAAGACCTTCAACACCGGCAATACGAACAAATGCACCAAAATCAGTAAGTGATGTAATTGTACCAGTTACAACATCACCCTCATGATAGTTCTTTACAAACTCATCAAATGGTTTTGGTAAAAGTCTCTTAAGAGATACACGAAGTTTATGAGTTTTAGGGTTGATTTCTATAACTTCAACATCAATCTCTTGACCAACAGTTAAGTAATCATTAGGATTTTTAACATTTTTATCCCAAGTGATTTCTGAAATATGTAAGAAACCTTCTATATCATTTCCAAGATCAACAAATACACCATAAGCTTCAATATTTGAAACTGTTACAGTAATAGTATCGCCTTCATCTAATTCGCTCTCAACTTCAACCCATGGATCAGGTTGAACAGCTTTAATAGAAAGTGAAAGATGTCTTTTATCTTTATCGTAAGAGATAGCTTTAACAACTACTTTGTCACCCTCTTTATAAAGTTTAGATGGATTTACCGGACCTTTGTAGCTGATTTCATTGTAATGAACTAAACCATCAACACCACCAACATCCACAAACATTCCATAGCTAGTAATTTTCTTGATAATACCTTCAACGATAGTATCTTCAGCCATTAGTTGATCAACAATCTCTTTCTTTCTCTTTCTCTCTTCGTTAAAAAGTTTACGACGAGAAACTACTATAGAGTTTTCCTCTGCATCAATCTTAACAACTTGTGCTTTGATTTTACGACCAACAACATCATCTGTATCTTTAAAAGCTGCTAATGAACGAGGCATAAAGAAAGAAACTGTGTCAGCTTCTACAACATAACCACCACGATTTTTCTTAGTGATAATACCCTCAATAACAACATCTTCGTAATCATCTTTATTTGCATCAATAAATTCAATAGTCTTTTGCAACTCTAAAACTTTTTTGTAAGAAATCTTAGGACGCTCATTATAGTATCCCGTAACCATTACTTTGATTTTATCGCCTATACCAAACTTCAACTCACCATTTTCACGGATCTCATCTAAGTTAATAATACCTTCTAGCTTCTCACCAACACCAACTAATGCTCTGTTTTCATCCTCTTGGATTTCAACGATTTCACCCTCTACGATGCGACTTGTTTCTTGCTTTTTTTCACTTGCAGCAAACATTTCTGCAAAATTTTCTTCTTCCAATGATTCGTTATCGAACGCCATTACCTATCCTCTGTTACATAAAAATTGCGTGATTATATCCAAATAATGATTATATTTATATTAATTGATATTTTTCTCTATAGCATCTATAACATTTTGAATAAGCCAATCAGGAGTTGAGGCTCCAGCACTAATACCACAAAACTCTTTATCTTTAAACCAAGAGTAATCTATATCATTTTCATCTTCTATATGGTAACTATTATTACAATTATCATCTGCAATACTAAAGAGTTGCTTTGTATTTGAAGAGTTTTTACCACCGATAACAATCATAATATCAGCTTTTTTAGCAATCTTTCTGGCTGCTTCCTGATTTTCAAAGGTTGCATTACATATGGTATTGAAAACTCTAACCTCTTTGTGACGAGGTATAAGATAGTTTGCTATATCCATATACTCTTCAACTCTTCTAGTTGTTTGAGCAACTAAGGCTACTTTGTCTTTTAATTTCAAATCTTCTAATTCATCTGGAGTTGTTACAACTCTTGCACCATAAGTAGCATAACTTTTAACGCCTTTTATCTCTGGATGTGCTTCATCTCCAAAAATAATTATGTCATAACCTTTTTCACTCATCTCTTGGCAAATCTGCTGTGGTTTAGTAACATAGGGACAAGTTGCATCTACAACTTCTACATTAGTTTCTTTTAACTCTTGAAGTTCATTTTTTGGGATACCGTGAGTACGGACTATCGCTGTTTCACCAGCTTTGAAACTTTTATGATTATCAGTTAAACCAACATGAAAATCTTTTTCAAGTCTTGCAATCTCTTTTGAGTTATGTATCAAAGCTCCATAGGTGGCAGACTCTCTGTTTTCCTCTGCTATCTTAATGGCTCTTTTTACACCAAAACAAAACCCATAACTCTCTGCTAATTGTATCTTCATAATTTAATTTAACTCTACTTCCGTAATTTTTTGTAAAAGTTCAAAGAAGTTAGGAAAAGATGTGTTTATACAATCCAAATCGGTTACTTCCATCCCACATCTTAGACCTGCAATGATAAAACTCATAGCTATTCTATGGTCTCCATCACTATCTACCGTTGCACTCTTTAACTCTCCACCAACTACTCTATAACCATCTTTATACTCATGAACTTCTATAGAACAGGCTCTTAACCCCTCTACCACAGTAGAAATTCTATCTGATTCTTTTACACGAAGTTCCTCTGCATTTTTAATCAAACTTTCACCCTCAGCACAAGCAAAAGCGATAGATAAAGCTGGAAGTTCATCTATAAGCCAAGAGATATTATCTTCAACGACTATACCTTTGAGTGGAGCATGTTTAACACTAATATTTCCTATCGGTTCATATCTGTTATCAGTTATCTCATAACTAATATCAGCACCCATTCTCTCTAAAGCTTTGAATGCTTCTATGCGAGTAGGATTAAGAGTAATACCTTCTAGAACTATACTGGCATGTGGAGTTATAGCTGTTGCAACTGCAAAGAAAAAAGCACTAGAGGGATCAGCCGGAACTCTAATAGTTAGAGGTGAGAGAGGTTCTTTCATAGGTGATACAGTAGTTTTAAGACCATCTACACTTATCTCTGCACCCATCCCTTTTAACATTCTCTCAGTATGATCACGAGATAATTCAGGTTCGGTGTAACTACAAACTCCATCAGCTCTTAGGGCTGCTAGAATCATAGCACTCTTGACTTGTGCAGAAGCAATTTTACTCTCATAATCAAAAGCTTTAAGCGAAGCACCTCTTATGCTAAGTGGAGCAAAATCTCCATCTTCTCTTCCATCAAGCTTCGCACCAATATCACGAAGGGGAGCAGTAACTCTCTTCATAGGACGACGACGAAGATACTCATCTCCTGTTAAAATAAAGTGACCATTTGCAGAACTTAAAAGCCCACAAAAAAGTCTCATACCTGTCCCTGAATTTCCACAATCAAGTATCTCTGAACTCTCTTGTATCCCATCTGATGAAATTTTAATAGTTAGACCATCATCCTCTACTTTTGCACCTAAATTTTTAACTATCTCTAAAGAGTTAAGCGTGTCTTCTGCTCTTAAAAAGTTACTGATTTCACTAGTTCCACAAGCCAACATGCTAAACATAGCACTACGATGTGAAATAGACTTATCTGGTGCTATACTATCAATATTTAGTGAAAATTTATTACATGGTTTAACTATTACTTTACTCATCTTAGTCCAACTCCAAGTTCACTTTGTAGTGATTTTAAAATACTATCTATAGATGAAGTAATATCATCTTCTTCCAATGTTTTGCTTTGTGATTGAAGAACAAAACGGATAGAAAGACTCATATTATCACCTAATGATTCATCACTATATCTATCTACTGGATAAAATCTAATAAGTTCATCACTAGCTGAATTACTTATAGCACTTTTTACTTTTTCATAACTCATATCTTTAGGCATAATGATACTTAAATCCCTAAAAGAAGCTTGATACTTAGAACTTTTCTTAGCAGTTTTTAGAGCATAAGGAATCTTGTTAAAATCTAATTCACAAAGATAGGTAATATCTAAACCATAATCTTTTTCAACATTTGGATGAACTCTAAACACCTCACCAATCTCTACGCCATCTATGCTAAGTTTAGCACACTGATATATGTGAGAAAGGGAATGTTTAGTTTCATATGCACTAAGAGTAAACTCCCCAATAACATCTGAAATCTTTTGAGCAAAAAATGCAAAATCCACCTTAGCAGGTTTTCCAGAATTTGAAAGATTTTGACTCTCTTTATCTCCACTAAAAAGCATTGCCATCTTAAGGGACTCCTCTCTTGTAGGAGAAAAAACAGAACCAATCTCAAATAGTTTAACAGAGGAGTATCCATTTTTAACATTTTGAGATGCTGCTTTTAAAAGACCGGTATATAGTGTCGGTCTTAGCGTATCTAAAGTATTTACAATAGGATTTAAAAGTTCTAAATCTTCAAGAGTAGTCTCAAAACCATAACCATTTAAAACTTTTTTTTCATCAAAAACAAAATGCAGACTCTCAAAAAATCCACTTTGAGCTGCACGGTGTCTGAAAATAGTTCTCTTTTTATACTCAAAATAATCATCTTCAAGTCTATTGGCTTCTGCAAATACAAATGCTTTAGATGGAATGTTGTCAATCCCAACCATACGAACAATCTCTTCTATAATATCTTGCTTATTTACTATATCGTGACGGTATCTTGGAACAGAAATAACAAAACCATCTGATGAAGATTTTGAAGTATTAAAACCTAGATTTTGTAAAATTTTAGTAATTCTAACTTTATCAATGTTAGCACCAATTATCTCATCTATCTCTTTCTTGCTTACACTTACTATCTGTTCTTCATATGAATCACAAAGTTCAATATTTCCACCAAAGATAGATGACTCAGAGTTAGATTCTATTAAATTTAGACAAAAAGAGAGACCTTGATCCAGTTCTGGTTCACTTCCTCTTGAAGTTCTATAGTACATAGGACCAGAAGGCATTTTAAACTCTTGCATTTTTTTAGAGATAATATCCGGTGGGATATAACTAGCTTCAATAAAAACAGTACCCTCATCATAAGTTACTTTTGATACATCTTCTTGAATAATCCCGATTGTAGAAGCTTTGTTTTTTTCTGATTTCACATCACTAAGTATAGATGCGTAACCGTTTTCATCCTCTTTTAACTCAATCTTTGCAATCGTCTCATTTTCATTACAAAAATAAGCATAATTATAAGCCCTTAAAATAACACCACTGCTATGAGTAGCGTAAAGCATTATAGACTCTATATCAGCCTCTCTTTTATCTTCTATCTGAGCCAATCTCAGCTTTATAATAAAAGGAAGGTTTAGTTTGTTTAAGTCAACTGCTCTATAGCGAAGATTAACATTCAGAGTTTTTTTATGAGAGAGACTAAGAATTCTGCCAATTCCTATGCGTCTATCTTCATCATCATTAAATCTGTTCTCTTTAATCGGTCTATCATATGCAGCACTAAGATCTCTTGCTACACCTCTAATACTAAGACAGTCTCCTCTGTTGGCAGTAAGTTCAATCTCAATAATATCATCACTAAAAATTGGACTTGTACAAACTTCCTGACCTAAATCATAGTTACCGATACTTGAATCTAACTCTAAAATTCCATCTTGGCAATCTTGCAAACCTATCTCCGTTGCAGAGCAAATCATACCCTCAGACTCTACACCACGAAGCTTAACCGGCTTTATAACTAACCCATTTGGCATAACTGCACCAATAGTTGCTACAACTACATCAAGTCCAGCTCTTACATTTGAAGCACCACAAACAATTTGACGAATACTTGTACCAATATCTATTTTACAAACATTTAGTTTATCTGCATCAGGATGTTTTTCACACTCTAAAACTTTACCAAAAATGATCTTCTTGGGAATATCATAGCTTTGAATACTATCTACTTCTAAACCAATAGAGTTAAATGTTTTTGCTAAATCCTCTGTAGTTATTCCATCTAAATCTATCCACTCGTTTAACCAACTTCTAGTAACTATCATTGAAACTGCTCCAATAATTTAATATCTCCCTCAAACAAAGAACGCAAATCTCCAATCTGATGAATTAACATTGCAAACCTTTCAACTCCAAGTCCAAAAGCATAACCACTAACATCTTTATAATTAACAGCCTCAAATACATTTGGATCAACAATTCCACATCCTAAAACTTCTAACCAACCTGTTTTAGAACATACACGACACCCATCACCTTTACAAAAAACACATGAGATGTCAACTTCTGCAGATGGCTCAGTAAAAGGGAAAAAAGATGGACGAAATCTAACTTCAACCTCACCAAACATATACTTTAAAAAATCTTCTAAGATATATTTTAAATTAGCAAAAGATACTTCACCCTCTTTATCAACTAAAAGACCTTCTATCTGATGAAACATAGGAGTATGAGTCAAATCATAGTCTCTTCTAAATACAGCACCGGGAGCTATCATGCGAATAGGTGGTTTTGTACTCATCATAGTTCTAATCTGAACAGGAGAGGTATGCGTTCTTAAAAGCATCTCATCTTTAAAATAAAATGTATCTTGCATATCACGAGCTGGATGGTATTTTGGTAAGTTTAAAGCTTCAAAGTTATTAAAATCATCTTCAACCATATTTCCAGTTTTAACTGCAAAATTCATAGATGAGAAATACTCAACAATTCTATCCATAGTCTCCATAACCGGATGCAATGCACCTGCTTCACTTTTTGAACTAAAAAGAGAAACATCAATAGCTTCAGCTTTCATAGCTTCTTGCAACTCTATCGTTTGCAGAACTGTTTTTCTAGCACTCAATTCATTCATAAGTGAACTTTTGTGACTGTTCAAATCTTTTGCTATTTGTGCTTTTTGCTCATTTGGAGCCGTTTTCATTTTAGCAAACTCAGAAGCTAAAATACCTTTTTTACCAAACACAGAGATACGAATATCTTCAAGCTTTTCAACACTCTGTGCCTCTTTTATTGCCTCATACCATTCTTTCAATAGAATCACCCATACTTATAAAAATTTAAAAAAGATTATAGTCAAAAGTAAGTTATATATAGCTTTAAGAGTGATTAGGGTCAGGTGTCAAATTTCAAATTATAATTTGAAATTTGACACCTGACCCTAATAGATTTAATTTAATGTGCTATAATTAATTAAATAACATAAATAAGGATGTGAAAATGTGTCTATTTTGTAAAATAGTAAATAAAGAGATACCGTCAAATATAATTTTAGAAGATGAGGATTTTCTTGCTTTTCATGATGTAAATCCAAAAGCTCCTGTGCATATTTTGGCAATTCCAAAAGTTCATGTAGATAGTTTTAATGAGATTAGCAATGAGTTGATGGGTAAGATGGGTGCTTTTATCAAAAAAATCGCGCAAGAAGTAAAAATAGATGAGAGTGGTTATAGAGTTATAACCAATATTGGTGAAAATGGTGGGCAAGAAGTTAAACATCTACACTTTCATGTCTTAGGTGGAGCAAAGCTTAAATGGGGTCACTTTAGTGATGCAGACCCTCAAGGTCACTTTTAACAGTGCTTAAAAATCTACTTATACTAGCCTCTCTTTCCTCTGTTGCTTTATCTCAATCATGGGATGACTATAACAAGGAACAGACGCATATTTTTCAAGAGCATAAAAAAGAGTTTGGTATATATCAAAAGTCTCAAGATAAAGAGTTTGAAAGTTACAAACAAGCACAAGATAGTGTTTTTCTCAACTATAAAAGAGAAGCTGGAGCTATTTGGGAAAAACCAAAGATGTCTACTAAAACAACTTGGGTAGCCTATACTCCAGATAAAAAAACAAGAACTGATGTGGATTTTTCTAAGGAAACAATTGTAGTTGAAACTATAGCTTTTTCACCAAAGCAAGCAAAACTAAAACTAGAAGTTGCTCTTGCAAAAGTAGTAACAATTGACAACGGAACGCTCCAAAGAACTGACCCACTGCAAAATGCTCTCTCTAAAGTAAAAAAACCATTTGGTTTAGTTGATTCAAAGGTAGAAAATGAACCTATTCTATCTACTGTTATTTTCAACAGAGAACCTACAAAAAAAACTGTTGATAATTATGTAAAAAGTCATATTGAAGATAGCAAAATAGAGGTTGTAGAGTCAAACAAAGAACAATATGCTAAAGTATATAGCGTTAAGATTCAGATGCCCAAAGATGCTATGATTAAAAGGTCTAAACTCTACTACGATGAAGTTAAAAAACAAGCTTCAAAACGCAAACTTCCGATATCTTTAGTCTTTGCTGTAATGCACTCTGAGAGTAGTTTCAATCCAAGGGCAAGGTCACATGTACCTGCGTACGGTCTAATGCAGATTGTTCCAAGAACTGCCGGAATTGACACATATAAATTTTTATATAAGAAAAAAAAGTTAGTCTCCAGTAGTTATCTTTATAACTCTACAAACAATATTACTATGGGTACAGCCTATCTTCACATACTCTACTATAGATATTTAAGAAATATAAAAGACCCTACTAGCAGACTATACTGCACAATAGCTGCCTATAACACGGGAGCAGGTAATATCGCATGGGCTTTTGTAGGAAAACACAATATGAGTGAAGCAGCACCACTTATAAATAAGTTGTCATCAAAAGAAGTATATAACAAACTGCTAAAAGATTTAAGATTTCAAGAGCCTAAACACTATCTAAAAAAGGTTTCAAGCAGAATGAATGCTTATCATAGAGTCTATGGAAATTAAAAGCCTTCCATAGATTTTAAAAGTTTAACTATTTAGATATTTTTTAAAATACTCTAACTGTTCTAAAGTTCTTACAGTAGCAGTACCACCCTCAGAAGTCCTTGCATTCATAGAGTGTCTTAGTCCAAGATACTCCATAACATCTTCATCTATTCTTGCATCTATCTCTTTTAGATATTTAAAATCCATTTTAGATAAATCAATATTTATCTCTTCACCTTTAGCTACAGCACGACCAGTAATAAAGTGAGCTTCACGGAATGGAATATCGCATTTCTCAACTAAGTAATCAGCTAAATCTGTAGCAGATAGATGTCCAACTGCACATGCCGATTCCATATTTGGAGTTTTAACTTCCATAGTTTTAATAGCTTCTTTTAAAATTTCTAAAGATATTTCAGCTGTCTCAACTGAATCAAAAACACCCTCTTTATCTTCTTGCGTATCTTTATTATATGCTAGTGGCAGACCTTTCATAACAGTTAAAAGTCCCATAAGTGAACCATAAACACGACCAGTTTTCCCACGAAGAAGCTCTGGAACATCTGGATTTTTCTTTTGTGGCATGATTGAACTACCAGTAGAATACTCATCACTAAGTTCTACAAAACCAAACTCATAAGAAGACCACATAACTATCTCTTCACTAAGACGAGAGATATGCATCATCATAGTTGAGATATTAAAAAGAATTTCTAAAGCAAAATCTCTATCACTTACTGTATCTAAACAGTTAATACTTACACTATCGAAACCCAAAAGTTCAGCTGTTTTATCTCTATCTATGGCATGTGGAGTTCCGGCTAATGCTGCACAACCTAGAGGAGAAACATTATTTCTTTTATGTGACTCTTCAAATCTTGCAACATCTCTTTTAAACATACTTAGATATGCACCTAGATGAAAAGCAAAGTTAGTTGGTTGAGCATGTTGAAGGTGAGTCATACCAGGGATAAGTGTCTCGGTATGTTTATCAGCCACAACAACTATCTCTTTCATTAAAAGCTTAAGAGCATCTACTATCTCTAAGTTTTTACGAAGAACGAATCTTCTAAAGTCCGTAGCCACTTGGTCGTTTCTACTACGAGCAGTATGGAGTTTTTTACCGGCATCACCAATCAAAGCAGTTAATCTTTTCTCGATACCCATATGCAGATCTTCATCTGAAATTTTCCATTCAAATTCACCAGATTCTATCTCACTCTTTACTTGAGTTAAACCATCAACTATCTGAGTAAGTTCTTCACTTGTTAAAATACCCTGCTTTGTAAGCATTGTGGCATGTGCTATTGAACCTTCAATATCTTCACGATAAAGTTTTCTATCATACATAATTGACGCATTAAATTGATCTAAAAGAGTTGAAGCACTCGCAGAAAAGCGACCTGACCACATCTTATCCATTTGTAGTTCCTAATAATAATTTAAAAAAGTTTGGTATTTTAACTAAATAAGGTTAAAGAGGAGTTTATGATATTAAGGGTTTTTAGAGCCTCCCTTAATTACAAGCAGGTACTTTCCCACTATCTTTTGCATATTCCATCAAAAACTGTTTAAGATGTTTCGCTTTTTTGCTGTATTTTTCACTACCAAAATACTCCCATGATTCTGTTGCGTTTTTATCTTTTGTATGAAGTTTGGCTAATGGTTTTCCACCATCTTTCATCAAAGCTTCCCACTGAGATATTGTTTTTTGAGTTAAAAAAGTCTGCCCCTCGTGGTGACAAACAACACACTTTCTTACAAAAACCCGTTGACCTTTATAAACTGCAGCAGACATAGTAGTTATACCCAACAACATTGCAACCATAGCAAATAATAATAACTTACTCATATAAAATACTCCAGACAATAATCATCTATGATACATCGGAAAATCTTATGTTCCCCTTATATTATAGAATTTCAACACAACTATATATATAATTCCTATAACTGGAACTTTTCATACACATTATCATCTAAATCCCAAACACCTTTTTCTTTTAATAATTTAACAACTTCTGGAGTACAATCAACATCATCAGGCCATCTACGAGAAAAACCATCAAGCAGATTTTTGTTAGTTCCATCAACTCCAACCATTAGTCCTGAAACAAAAACATCTCTTTGAGCATCCATATTGTTTGTAACTCTCCATACCAGCATGTAAGAGTTAAAAACATCATTATTTTTATCATCAACAAAAACAACGATTCGTATATGTGTACTTAAGCTAAGCAATGCATCAAAATACTCTTTTGCATTTTTTGTTTTGTTTACAGATATAACTGTGATAGGATTTTTTGTTCGTCTCACAAACTGATGAAGATCTACAACATCAGGGATTAATTCCTTAACCTTTTTAAGCAACTCTTCATCACCCAAAAGTTGTGGAGCTTCAACTACATTTGCAGCAGTTGAGTCGATACCTAACTTTCCACCAACAAGAGTCTCTGGCGAAGAGTGATCAAGTGCATCTAAAATACCCTCTGTTATAAACATAGATTTTGGAGTAAACCTGTTTAATATATAGGTAGCAACTGCCTCATAATTATTTAGTTTTGGAGCATTTTCATCTAAAAAAATCGCATGTTTAACAAAACTCATCTGTCCTGCACCCCAAAAAGCATGCATAAACTGTTTGGCATGTCCTTTATAAAGTGGTTGCATTTTAGCAAGTATAAGGTTATGGAAACCTGCATTCTCTGGCATGTGATAATCAAGCAGATCTGGTGCAGTTGTTTTTAAAAGTGGGAAAAATATCTTTCCTGTTGCCCAACCCATATATTTATCTTCTAAAGGTGGCTTACCCACAACTGTAGCTAGAAAAACTCTATCTTTTTTTGTTGTAATCGCACTAACTTGCATAACAGGATATGGCTCTTCTAAGGTATAGTAACCAGTATGATCACCAAATGGACCCTCTATCTTCAACTCTTCAGTATCAACCCAACCCTCTATCACATAATCAACATCTTGTGGAATATAGAGTGGAGTAGTCAAAGACTTAACAAGTTTTGCAGGCTCTTTTGTTATAAGACCATACATTAAGAGTTCATTTACACCATAAGGCAGTGGAGCAGTTGCACACCAAGTGTATAGTGGATTACCACCAATAGCGATAGAAACAGGCATCTTTTTACCAGCTTTTTGATACTGGTCAAAAAAGTGAGAACTATCTTTATGTATCTGCCAATGCATTCCTAAATGATCTTTGTTATAGACTTGAAGTCTATACATGCCAAGGTTTACCATCTCACCATCAAGGCTTTGAGTATAAACTTGACCCATAGTTATAAATGGACCGCCATCTTGTTCCCATGTTGTTAAAACTGGAAGTTTATATAGGTCTATATCTTCATTCATATAGATAACTTCCTGACAAGCACCCCTGCCTTTTAAGCGTTTTGGGAAGATGTTTTTCAACGAAAAAAGCTCTTTTGCCATCGAAATCTTTTCCATCATTCCCGATGGTGGTTTCATATGGAGTAGATTAGTTATCTCATCGGCTACAGACTCTATAGTACGACCAAAAAGAAGTTCACATCTCTTATATGAACCAAATACATTCATAAGCACTGGCTCTTCAAACTTTGCACCACTTTTTTTATCTACAACATTTGTAAACAAAAGTGCTTTACCACCATCTTTCTTTTTTATCTCTGCATAAGCCAAATGAGGAATTTCAAGATATATATCTAACTCTGCATCTATAACTTTAAGTTCATTGTTTTTTTTTAATAAGTTTATAGTTTTTTTCATATTTTTTTCTTTTTTCTTTAAAATTAATTTTGAAAATTATAGCATATTTGCCTTACATGTAAACTATCTTTAACTAAATATCTATCTCTCCTAAGAGTCTGTCAAAATCACTTTTATAAGATTTATCTTGAATTACTTTATATTTTTCAAACTCGCTTATAGCAAACTCTTTTGCAATTACGGCTGTAACTTTTCCAGAATCTTGTAAAATTTCTCGTTCATTAAATTGTAAAAAAGCATTTAGTTTTTGACTCCAATCTTTCATAGTCATTGGGATATTTCTCTCAGCTTGGTCCTCGGCATAATCAAGATACATAGTTACTATTCTATTTAATGTTGTCAACTCTTTTTCTTGAAGATAATTTTTAGCTACTGTTACATCAGCTTTCCTTATTCTGCCTATTGGAGCATTCTTCCAAGTAGTCAGTCCCATGTTTTCTTTCTTATGGCTTACTCTTGAATATATTATTTCTGATGCTGTCTGAGTAGTTATAGCCCAATGTAGTTTATTTTGAACTGTCGCAAAAAAATCTTTTGTAGCTTGTGAATTTTTATCATAATCAATACTACACTCACTATAAATATCAGTTATTTGTTGATAAAATCTTCTCTCACTAGAACGGATATCTCGTATTCGTTCTAATTGCTCTTGGAAATAATCTTTTCCAAATACTTGCTGAGGATTTTTAAGCCTTTCATCATCCATAGTAAAACCTTTGATGATATACTCTTTTAGCCTTTTAGTTGCCCATTGTCTAAATCTTACACCTTGGATAGACTTCACTCTATATCCAACTGAAATGATAGTATCAAGATTATAATAATTTGGTGCTTTTTGCTAAAATTCGGAATTTCCGAATTTCTGCATAACTCCTGATTCTATAAGCTCTTCATCTTTAAAAATATTTTTAATATGTTCATTTATAGTCGACTTCGCTTTACCAAACAGTTGTGCCATCTGCTCTTGCGTAAGCCAAATATTTTCATCATGTAAAAGTACATCTACCTTTACATCTTGATTATCTGATTTATAGGGACTAAAAATAAATGTTGTGTCCCAAAGATTTGCTATTATAAGGATAAGAAATAGATGGATGCATATATGAATAAAATTGAAAATAAATTAAACATAGATAAATTACTTGGAAACTTAAG
>JAYELK010000013.1:0-5751 GCA_034717415.1 Campylobacterota bacterium
CATATAATAGCAATAGTACCATATCTTATGATAAAAAGTTTCTTAATCCTAATAAGTTTTTCAATATTCTTATACTCTTGGCAACAAATAGTATTGGTAGTTGCCAACGACTTCAACGGTAATAAAAAAAATATTTAACAAAAGTGTGTAAGGTCAATTACTAAATTAATCCTCTTCTTTACTCATTCTATCTTTAGCTTCTATCCCCATAAGAGAGAGACCAACCTTGAGCGAAAGAGCAACTACTAGAAGAAGTTTAAGCAGTTTTAGTTCATTGTCTGTACCTATAATTCTACAATCATAGTAAAACTTATGCAGTGAAGCTGCAAGAGCTTTTAAGTAGTCTGGCAATTTTTGAACTTGACGGGAAGCAAAGGCATCTTCTACAACTTCGGGAAGCAAAAGAGCATCAAATAGAAGACTATCTGCATTTTCATCAAGACCTTTAAGAGATGCTTTTAAAATTTCTTCTCTTGAAAAATCACTTTTACTTAAGATAGTTTGTATTCTGGCATGTGCGTATTGTATATAAAAGATTGGATTTGAACTGTCTTGTTTTTTAAACTCAGCCAAGTCAAACTCTAAGGCAGTATCACTCTTTTTAGAAGCAAAGATAAACCTAAGAGCATCAGCACCTATCTCATCAACAATATCACTCATCAGGATAACATTACCAGCTCTCTTACTCATCTTATACGGTTCACCATCTTTAAGAAGTGAAACCATCTGAGAAAGAAGAGTTTCTAGCTTATTAGAATCATATCCAAGATACTCAACTGCTGCATTTACACGAGGAATATAACCATGATGGTCAGCTCCCCAGATGTTGATATAGTGGTCATATCCTCGTTCAAACTTTTGATTATGATAAACTATATCTCCAGCCAAATAAGTTGGTCTTGAATCTTCTCGGACAACAACTCTATCGTTATCATCCCCTTTTGACTCAGATGCTATCCAAACTTTATCATCTTTTTTATAGATACCTTCACCCATCTTTTGCATCACTCTATCCCAATCGTTATATAGAGATGATTCATTTACAAAGGTATCAAAGTGAATATTTAGATTTGCAAGAGAATCTATAACAATCTCCATCACTCCATCTTTAGCCCAAAGTGCAAGTTCTTTATATCGACTCTCATCATTAAAAATCTCTTTACCGAACTTTTCTATTGCACCATTTGCTAAACCTTCTAAATATTCACCACGATAGTAAGATTCAGGGTATGTGACAACTTCATTAAGAATATTTTCACGAGCATAAAGAGCGATTGATAATCCAAGTAGATCTATCTGATTACCGGCATCATTTACATAATACTCAGCAGTTATATCATAACCTAAATGATGTGCTAATCTATAAAGCGTATCACCATAAACTGCTCCACGAGCATGACCGATGTGCAGTGGACCGGTAGGATTTGCACTTACAAATTCTAAGAGAATTTTTTCATTTTTTTCATCTTTTGCAAACTCTGTAGGATTATCTAATGCCCAAGCAGCATATTCACTTAAAAAATCTTCACTCAAACGAAAGTTTAGGTAACCTTTTACGGACTCCACACTAGTGAAAATATCATGATCATCAAATGAAGAAGCTAACTCCTCTGCAATAATCATAGGAGACTTTCTAAGTTCCTTTGCTAAAGAAAAAGCTATCGGGGTAGCAAAATGACCAAAAGAACGATCTTTAGGTTTTTCTAAAACAACTTCACGACCAAATTTTTCACGCAGTAGCGTCGATACTCGTTGTTTCAAATCTTATGCCTGTGTTGTAGTAGTTTTTGGAGTTTCTGTAGATGCAACTTCTTCGTTTTTTTCTACTTTCTTTGGTTCCTCTGAAGATACAACTTCTTCATCTACCTCTTTCATCTCAGCTTTAAAGTTTTTGATACCCTTACCGAAACCTTTTGCAAGTTCAGGTATTTTTTTTGCACCAAAGAGCAAGATTACGATTCCAAAGATTATTAATAGTTCTGTTCCACCAGGCATGCCCATACTTGTATCCTTTTTAAAATTAATTCGAGAGTATAGCTACTATTTGCTGTGGCTACTCTTATATGACTATATATCTTCCCACTCTTGTATGAAGTTATTTATATCTTCACTGGGAATTTTCATCTTTGCACTCAACGCAATAAATTTTAAAACTTCTGCAGCCTCATCTAAATCCTCATTGACAATCATATAATCATATTCAGAGATTCTTTGTATCTCTCTTTTTGCCATTCTTAGACGACCTTCCATCACTTCCTCTGTATCAGTAGAACGATCTGCAAGTCGCTGTTTTAACTCAGAAAGAGTTGGTGGAGTAATAAACACAGAAGTAGTTATATCTCCTAATCGGCTGTTTACTGCTGTGTTTCCTTGAACATCAATATCAAATAAGACTAATTTACCTGCATTTAAAGCCTCTCGTACAGGCTTTAAAGATGTTCCATAGTGATTACCATGAACCACGGCATACTCTAAAAAATTATCATCGGCTATATCTTTTTTAAACTCTTTTTCATCTACAAAGTGATAGTGAATACCTTCAATCTCACCCTCTCTAATAGGACGCGTTGTAGTAGATATAGAAAAATAATACTCACCAATATCATCAGCTATTTTTTTAATTAACGAAGTTTTTCCAGCTCCACTTGGACCTGAAAGAACTAAAACGGCTCCACTATACTTATTCATTAGTTATCACCTAAAGTTATATTTATGTTGATTTTCATACCTTTTAATGAGGCAGCAACATCTTTATCACAAAGAGCTTTAAGCAATTTTTTAAGTGACTCTACTCCATCATTTTTATCTTCAACTTGTTCTGAATCTTCAAGTTCTAAGTCGTATTCACTGTTTAGTTCCGTCTCTACGAGACTTTGGACTTCATCACTTTGACTGGCTTCGTCCAACTCTTCTGCATTCACTTCTACGAGACTTTGGACTTCATCACTTTGACTGGCTTCGTCCAACTCTTCTGCATTCACTTCTTCACCTATAGCCAACTTAAGTTCTCGAGAATTCAAAGAATCGATACTGTTTATCTCATTAGCTGCAATATCTAAGAGTGTCTCTTCATCAACTATACTATCTAAATCTTCATCACTTAACTCTTCTACTGCACTCTGTATCTGCACTTCTAGATTTTCTTCACTATCTATTTCAGGTTCTTCATCAAGTTCTAACTCTTCTTCTGGTTCAAGTTCTTCATCAAGTTCTAACTCTTCTTCTGGTTCAAGTTCTTCATCAAGTTCTAACTCTTCTTCTGGTTTAAGTTCTTCATCAAGTTCTAACTCTTCTTCTGGTTCAAGTTCTTCATTAAGTTCTAACTCTTCTTCTGGTTCAAGTTCTTCATTAAGTTCTAACTCTTCGTCCAACTCTAAAGTATCCTCTAGTTCATCATCAAGTGAAATTTCTTCGTTATCAAGCTCTAAGTCGCATTTACTGTTCAGTTCCGTCTCTACGAGACTTTCGACTTCATCACTTTGATTGGCTTCGTCCGACTCTTCTGAATTTACTTCTTCAAGACTTTCGACTTCATCGCTTTGGCTGGCTTCATCCAACTCATCAGTAGTCATTTCTAAAAGGTCTTGCACCTCTTGAAGTTCATCTTTATCTAAAACACTCTCCCCTAAACTATCAAGTTCATCTAACTCTTCATCAAAGTCCAAACTTTCATCAAACTCTAAGTCGCATTCATTGTTTAGTTCCGTCTCTTCGAGACTTTCTACTTCATCACTTTGACTGGCTTCGTCCGACTCTTCTGAATTTACTTCTTCGAGACTTTCTACTTCATCACTTTGACTGGCTTCGTCCGACTCTTCTGAATTTACTTCTTCGAGACTTTCTACTTCATCACTTTGACTGGCTTCGTCCGACTCTTCTGAATTTACTTCTTCGAGACTTTCTACTTCATCACTTTGACTGGCTTCGTTCAACTCTTCTTCATTCACTTCTTCTAAATCTATTGAACTTGCTTCTCTTCCTAAAACTGAAAACAGTTCAACCAAGTCAGTAGGCAAAAATGGTTTCTTTAGCGTTGATGTAAAACTATCAACTTTATCGGCATCCCTAGAACATATATATAAAGATTTATCATATTTTGTTTTATTTTCTATCTCTTGTATAATTTCATCACTATACAGAGCATCATCAAGCACTAAAAGATCGTACTCAGAACTTTCTATCTCATCAACACTACTCACTACATCTAACTCATCTAAAGTCTTCTGCGCACTTAGTATTACCAATTTATTAACTACTGGGTTCTCATTTAAAAGTAATATTTTCACTTGAAGTTCCTTTATGGCATCTCTTTAAACATCATTGTATCAAAAAAAACTAAAAAAACATCTCTAACGCATTAAACGCTTCTTGCATTTGCCCCTTAAGTATGAGCATACTAGCACTTAAAACTGCAATAAGAACAACAAAAGCAACCATAATTTTGATAGGAAAACCTATTACAAGAAGATTGAATTGAGGCATAGTTTTCATTAACATTCCAAATATAATATCAGCCAACCAAGCTAAGGCAATAATAGGAAAAGCTATCATAAAACCTACCATAAACATATTTGATCCGGCATGTACAATATAAGTAAAGAGATCCTCACTCATTATAAAACCACCAAGAGGTACACTACTAAGAGAATTATCTACAAAAAGCAGAAGCCAATGATGCAGATCTATCGCTAAAAGAATCATAAGAGCCATAAGAGAAAGAAACTGAGAAATAATTGGCATAGAAACACCAGTTTGTGGATCAATAGCACTAGCCATGGAAAACCCCATCATAAAAGAGATCTGTCCACCTGCAAAAGTTATAACATTGTAAGCCAAAAGAAGGACTATGCCTATGGCTAGACCAAACATAAATTCACTCAAAACTGCTAACAATATGGTTGGCAGAGTAATCTCTATCTGCAATGGAGGCATAGATGAGTAAAAAACTACTGTAAAGAAAAAAGCCAATGCTGCTTTTACATTCATAGGAATATTTTTATGAGAAAAGATTGGAGTAGCTAAAAAAAGTGCCGCAAAACGAAAAAACAGAAGTATAAATCCAACCATATAAGTCTCACTAAAAACTTCTGCCCAACTCATAAATACCTACTTTACCTGAATTAATTCTTTGTTTTCTAATTTATAAACTTTTTGACATTTATAAGCCAAAGTTTCATCATGCGTTACAAGTATCATACCGGCAGAACTATCTTGACAATATTCGAAAAACAGTTCCATTACATCATTTGCAGTTTTTTTATCCAAATTTCCTGTCGGTTCATCTGCAAATATTATACGAGGTTTTTTAGTTAAAACACGGGCAATAGATACTCTCTGCTGCTGACCACCGGAAAGCTCTGTAACTTTTTGATCAATAGCTTCATAAATATTTAATCTTTTTAAAAGTTCATCATCAATATCTTCATTTGAAAGCATTGCAGCAACTTCAAGATTTTCATAAGCACTAAATCCTTTAAAAAGGTAATGTGACTGAAAAACAAGTCCCAAATCATCTCTTTTTATCTCTGTCAATCTCTTTTTATTCATAGATGACAAATCTTCATCAAAGAGAGAGATACTTCCCTTGTCAGCTTTTAAAAGAGTAGCAAGTATATGCAAAAGTGTCGATTTTCCACTTCCACTTATCCCTATAATAGAGATAGTTTCCTTCTCATCTAAGTCCAAAAAAACATTTGAAAAAAGTTTATATTCAAAAGTATGTGATAAGTTTTTTGCTGATAGTAAATTCAT
>JAYELK010000014.1:0-1130 GCA_034717415.1 Campylobacterota bacterium
TGTTTGAGTCCAATACATTTGCACCATTTCCGCATCTCTGTTATTTAACTTACTACAATATTCAATAGGAGTCAAAAGATTCAGACTCCTATGAGGTCGATAGAAGTTGTACTCGATGAGACAATCATAGAGTATTTCGTTAATTTTACCTATATTGGTCTCTTCGTAAAATCTATCTAAATATTCGCTCTGTACTGTACCATTGACTCTTTCTACAAAGGCATTCATCTTGGGAGACTTAGGATAATTATAAACCAAAGTAATCTTCCTTTTTTCCGCCTCTTTAATAAAATACTTTTCCCACTCTGAACCATTATCTATTTGCAGATATTTGATTCTGTAATTATGTAAGTAAGTCAGCCGGAAGAGAAAATCTCGAGCATTAAAACTGGTAGCTCTATGATAGGCCCTTAGGCAATAAAGTTTGGATAAGGGATCTACTGCTGAGAAGAGAAAGATTTTAGTAAATCGCAAATTTAATTCTATGGTATCTATCTGGAGCCATTCAGAGATAATTCCCTTCATATCTTTTTTTACCTGGGCTATTCTGGCCCTCTTCTTCTTTAAGGTTTTAATTCTTTTGTTTTGCATCTTAACCTTGGGGAGAACAGACCTATACTGTGTTAGAATCCTGCCTACCGAGGAGACCGAGATATTTGTTCCGTAATCCCTCTCTAATATTCTTTTTATCTTCTCTTTACCAAAGTAGGGATATTTCCTTCTTATTTGGCAGACCTGTATTTCTACTTGATGATTCCTTACTACTTTAGCCCTTATCTTATGAGGCCTTCTGGATCTATCTTCTAAGCTTTGAACCCTATTAGGTGTATATTTTTTTCTCCAGCGGTAAAAGGTACTCCTATTTATTTCAAAGATCTCACAGATCTGCCCCAGAGAATAATCTCCGGAACTATACAGGTTAATGGCTTTATATCTTACCCTAGCCTTGGGGGATAATTTTTCTATATAGTTTAACTTAGTTACAACCTTTCCCCAATAAGGTCGGATAGAGGACAGGTAAGTAGCTGTTCCAATGCTTCCCTTCATGATCCATATACACCTCTTTTTGCTTCTATTTTAGTGTACTTCTTTCATCTTGGCAATGGTGCATATGTATCTGAACTTATTCA
>JAYELK010000015.1:0-5673 GCA_034717415.1 Campylobacterota bacterium
CAAGGGTCTGTTACATTTAGTGCCAATTGAAAAAGTTCTTTAGTGATGGGAAGCTCCGATATTGATTTTAGATTTACATTGTAGCTGATTTTGGATTACCCACACTTTTTTAGAAGGAACCTATTTTCCATTATATTCTACGCCTAAGTTTATGTTTTTTGTAACAGCACCTGTAAATGACAAATCATAACTTAATTCATTTCCAAAATCATAATCGTTTTTTGCTTTTGGTCTATATGTGTACATAGTGTGAAAATCAATCATCATATTGTTGTTTATAAGTTTAGAGAGACCTAGTTCAGCTTTGTATTCATACTCTCCTGTTCCCATTTGTGTCGGTAATGGTGTGTTTTCATTTAGTGCAAATGGTGGTGCTTTTTTAAATCCACTGTCGGTTGAACCGGTTGGAAGTTTAATACCGGCTCCAATGGAGAGTTGAAATCCATAATCTTTTGCAGGCAAAGCTACATATCTACCCATAACAACAATATCTCCAATACCACTATTATCAATGGCTACATCATTTGGTCCCAATTTTGCAGTAGCATCGATCTGTTTATACGGCAACATAACTCTTAACTCTAGGTTTTTACTAACACCATATCTAAGTCCAAGCAGTGTAACTTTTGCTGTAGCATCAAGATCCTCTTCGTTTGTTGCTTCTTTTGTAGCATCAAACATACTATCTCTGTTTAAGTATATATATTTAATGCCCATTTTTAGTTTTCCCTCTGGAACAATCATCGCTCCACCTTTGGAGTTTATACCGGGGATTACTTGTGCATTTAGTAAGATGCTACCTGCCAATAGTGCTAGTGCTATTTTTTTCATACTTTGGATTCCTTTATAATAATTATCATTTTCAAGGTAAAAAGTTTACCTAATTTTTTCTTAAGTATATATTAATAATGATATTAGTTATCAGTACATTTTCTTTAGTAATTATCTTATGATATGATTACTAAAAAATTAAGTAATGAGGCATAAAGAGAACAATTATGAATGATGTAAAAGCGATATATTTAAAAGATTATAAAAAACCGAAGTTTGACATAAAAAATGTTGAGTTAGTTTTTGAACTGTTTGAAGAGCAAACGATAGTTACAAATGTTATGCAGATAGAAAAAATTGATAAAAATGTCAAGAATATAGAGTTAGATAGTATAGATTTGCAACTTATGGAGTTGTGGTTAAATGATTTGCGACTTGATGATACGAGATATATTTATAGAGATGAGAAGTTGAAAATTTTAAATGTGCCTAGCAAATTTAGTTTGAAAATCAAAAACAAAATATTTCCACATGCCAACACAGAATTAGAAGGACTTTATAAATCAGGTTCAATTTTTTGTACTCAAAATGAGCCGGAGGGTTTTAGAAGAATTACTCCATATCTTGACCGTCCTGATGTTATGTCTGTTTTTACTACTACCGTGATAGCAGATCAAGATAAGTATCCAATTTTGCTTAGTAATGGAAACAGGCAAAGTTGTCATGATTTGTTTAATGGTAAGCATGGAACCACTTGGCATGACCCACATCCAAAACCATCATATCTCTTTGCTTTAGTAGCAGGAGATTTGGGTTGTGTTAATGATGAGTTTACAACTGCTAGTGGCGAACTTGTAGAGTTAAATATCTACTGCGATTTGGGCAATGAAAGTAAATGTTTACATGCCATGAAATCGCTTAAAGAGTCTATGACTTGGGATGAAGAGAAATATGGTCGAGAGTATGATTTAGAGATCTATAATATAGTTGCAGTAGATAGTTTTAATATGGGCGCTATGGAGAACAAAGGATTAAATATTTTTAATTCTCACTTCGTACTTGCAGATGAAGAGACGGCTAGTGATCTGAATTTTATGGGCATACAGAGCGTTATTGCTCATGAGTATTTTCATAACTGGACGGGAAATCGCATCACATGCCGTGACTGGTTTCAACTTACACTCAAAGAGGGTTTAACAGTCTTTCGTGACCAATCTTTTTCGGCAGATTTGAACTCAAAAGAGGTGCAACGCATAGAAGATATAAAATCTCTTCGTGATAGACAGTTTATAGAAGATACTTCTCCCACTTCCCACCCGATTCAACCAGAATCTTACATATCTATGAATAACTTTTATACTGCAACCGTATATGAAAAAGGTGCTGAGGTTATTCGTATGATTCACACTCTTTTAGGTGAAGAGAGTTATAGAAAAGCGACAGATTTATATTTTGAGAGTTTTGATGGTCAAGCTGTGACTACAAATGATTTTCTTTGGTCTATGAGTGAAGCAAGTGGGCAAGATTTAACTCAGTTTGAAAGATGGTATCATCAAAGTGGAACTCCAACTCTTAAAGTCGAGGAGGAGTTTCACAGTGGAGTCTATAAACTTCATCTAACTCAAGAGATACCAAATGCTATAGATGGTAGTGAACAAAAACCATATTTTTTTCCACTAAAGATAGGTTTGATTGGACTTGACGGCAAAGAGATAGTGGAAAAATTGTTGATTGTTTCAAACAGATGTGAAGAGTTTATTTTTGAGGGTTTGGCATCTAAGCCTTATTTGTCGATAAACCGTGATTTCTCGGCACCGATAATTATAAACCGTAGTGCAAAAGAGTACGCATTTTTAATGAAGCATGATAACAACAGTTTTGTGAAGTATGAATCAGCACAAAATTTTGCCATAGAGACTTTAGAAGAGATTATGGCATGTGGAAATATTGATGAAGAGTTTTTAAAAGCTTATGGTTATATTTTGGATTTGGATATTGAGCGTTCATATAAAGCACTGCTTTTAGAACTTCCATCGGTTTCAACTTTGATGCAAAGAACCGAGGTAATAGACTTTGAGCCTATCTATTTAGCAAAAGAGAGATTGCAAAAAGAGTTGGCAACTATCTATAGAGAAAAACTCATAGAGTTATATAACTTAAACCATTTTGCACTAAACAAGGAGATAGATGCTAGAAGTATGGGTCAAAGAGCTATAAAAAATCGTTGTTTAAGAGTTCTTTCATCTTTAGAGAGTGATGAAGTAATTACTATGGTAAAAAAGCAGTATAAAGAGTCCCTGACTATGACAGATAGAGCTGTAGCACTCGGTATTTTAGAAAATATTTCTAATGAATCTGCTAAGTTTGAATTGACCGATTTTTATGAAAAGTATAGAGATGATACTTTGGTGATGAATAAATACTTCTCAATTTTAGCTGCCTCAGATAGAGATGGAACTCTTAAAAGAGTTGTAGAGTTGCAAAAGGATGAGGTTTATGATGAAAAAGTTCCAAACCTTGTTCGCTCACTTATAGGTGCTTTTGCTAGAAACTACAAACATTTTCATGCAAAAGATGGGTTAGGTTATAGATTTGTTGCAGATAAGATAATAGAGATAGATAAAATCAATGCTCAAATGGCTTCTGGATTGGCAGGAGCATTTAAAATTTATGAAAAAATGAATCCTACCAATAAAAATTTGATGGAAATAGAGTTAAAACGAATAGTTTCTACACCATCTATCTCAAAAAATGTTTTTGAGATAATTAGTAAAATTTTAAAAATTTAATATGAAAAAAATAGTGCCAAATTTATTACGAACACGAGATATTTTTATAAAATCTAAAGAGAAAATATTGAAGTTGTGGGTATCGTATGATTTGTTAAAAAAAATACTTCAAAAACATGATATAGAGTCAAACTTTTTTATTGATAAGTATGGCGGGGGTGTTTTTGACTACTTTATGGATGTTATCACTAACAGAGTGCAGATAGGAAACTGTCCCACAATGGAAGAACTTTTAGTTTATCTAAAATATCGAGAGTTGAGTACAGCTGAACTTTTTGAGATATGTAGTTTTTTTCGTCGTGCGATGATTGACTTTAGTTATGATGAAAAGATCAATTCAAAAGAACTTTTTGATGAACTTTCATATCTTTTTGATGAAAATTTCAGGGGTGTTTTAAAGTTTTATACAGACACTATCTTTCAAAAACTAATAGATGCAAGACAAGAAGCGCTAAGTGCAGGACAGGCAAAAGAGTATTTTTTATCAAATATGTCACATGAAATAAGAACGCCATTAAATGCTATTTTGGGTTTTGTAAATCTTTTGAGAAATGAAAATGTTTCTAAGGAACATAAAAAATATCTTGATATTATTTTAAATAGTGGTGAAAATCTTTTAAGCATTATAAACGAGATTTTAGACTTTTCAAAACTTCGTAGTGGAGAGTTTACTATAGAGCCTAAGATATTTTCACCCTATGAAGAGTTGATGCATACCATAGAACTTTTTCTAGCAACTGCTAAGAGTAAAAATATAAAAATAAACTCCAAGATAGATGTAACCATAGAGAGTGAACTATATGGGGATATACTAAGAATTAAGCAAATTGTTTCTAATTTAATAGGAAATGCCATTAAATTTACTCCAGATGGTGGCGCAATAACCATAAATATTTCTACTAAAGATGAGTTGCTTTTTGTAAGAGTAGCCGATACTGGCATAGGTATTTCAGATGAGGAGATAAAAAATATTTTTACACCCTTTGTACAAGTAGATCAATATAGAACTTATAAGAGTAGTGGCACAGGTTTGGGACTCTCTATCTCTTATCGGTTGGCACAACTGATGAGTGGAGATATTAGTGTGAAATCCACTCTGGGTAGAGGAAGTGAGTTTTTTATAAAAATTCCGGTGAAAGTAGAAAATAGTGAACCCTACAATGTTGAAAAATATCATTCTAAAGAGCATGAACGAATAGGAGAGGTGAAGTTTATAGGGCATCTTCTTGTAGCTGAGGATAATGAAGCAAATCAGGAATTGATCAAAATCTTACTGTTAAAATATGGTCTTAGTTTTGATTTGGCAGAGAATGGTTTAGAGGTCATTGAGTTATATAAACTAAAGAGTTATGACTTGATTTTGATGGATGAACAGATGCCGATAATGGACGGGAATGAAGCAGTAAAAGAGATTTTAAAGTATGAAAAAACCAATAATTTAAAACATACTCCAGTTTCTGTTCTTAGTGCAAATGTTATAAAAGGAGCCAAAGAGAGAGGACTGCTTAGTGGTTTTGATTCATTTTTAGGAAAACCCATAGTGTTAAAAGATTTAGAGAGAGTTTTTTTAACATACTTAAAAGTAGATAGCCAAAAGAGAGAATTATCTCTAAAAGGTCTTGATGCAGATAAACTTAGCCAAGAGTTGATGTTAAGTAGAGAAGAACTTGCTATGCTTTTAACTCTTTTTATTAAAAAGATGGATAAATCTTTAGCAGATTTAAATAGTGCCATAAGAGAGAAAGATTATAAGAAAATTGCCTTAATTGCCCATAGCATTAAAGGTTCAAGTGGTAATTTTAGGATAGAATTTTTACAACAAAGTGCAAGTGAAATGGAGCAGATGGCTAAGATGAAAAATAGTGAGTATAATTATGAAGAACTATTTAAACAGATAAAGTCTAGGGTAAAAGAGATAAGTTCCTGTTCATAAATAACCCCAACTTCAGCGATAGGGAAGTTTAAAAAGAGGGCTATTTTTCCCACAATATAATGTCCCCCTTTGTCAAGACCACTTAATCAAACACTCTTATTTCGCTCATCATGCTACTTCTAGTAACTTTTCATTTTTAAACTCTAAATTATTTATAAATTTATCATAAACCTCATTAGG
>JAYELK010000016.1:0-1114 GCA_034717415.1 Campylobacterota bacterium
TCCTGACTTAACCCCACAGCACCACAAAACCAAACTACAAATTGCTACAAACCCTTATTTCAAGGCAAACAGTAATTTAGTCTAAAATTGTAGTGCCTACACAGATATTATCTATTGACTTTAAAGATAAAAAATGATATAATGTGGCAATTTTTAAATTAAGGTGTAAAAATGTTTGTAAGAGTAAAGACTACTCCTAAAAGTTCTAAAAAATCAGTTCAAATTGTTGAATCTAAAAGATTTGGTGGTAAGGTGAAGCAGAGAATTGTTAAACATATTGGAGTGGCATTTGATGATGAAGAATTAGAAGAGTTAAAGTCATTGGCAAATTCTATAAAAGTAAAATTAGAACTAAGTGAACAACTACCAGTATACTCACCCCAAGATATTGAAAAATTGGAAAAATATGATAGAAAACCAAAAGATAACAAAGAAAAGTTAAAAAAAGCTATAAACACCCAAGATAATAATATCAATAGAGCTGATTATGATGTAAACTTATTAGATATGATTGAAGAGGATAGAGTTATAAAAGGTGTTCATGATATATATGGTAAATTATATGATGAGTTAGGATTCAATAAAGTTTTAGCAAATCCAGCTAGAAATATTAGTAGCTGCAATGCACTAAAAGAGATTGTATTAGCAAGAGTTGCTAATCCTGATAGTAAAAGAGGAAGTGTAATAAATTTAGAAGAGAATTTTGGAGTTAAATTAGATCTAAAAGCTGTATATAAGATGATGGATAAAATAGATGATAAACAAATTTTAAAACTAAATAAACTTGTATATAATCAAACCAAAGCACTATTCAAAGATAAAATAGATATAGTTTATTTCGATGCTACTACTCTATACTTTGAAAGCTTTACTGAAGATACAGGTGAAGATGGAATTAAAAAGAATGGCTACAGTAAAGATGGTAAATTCAATCAACCTCAAGTGGTATTAGCTTTAATGGTAACTAAACAAGGATTACCTGTTGGATATAAAGCATTCAGTGGCGATACCTTCGATGGACATACAATATTACCTGCATTAAAAGAGGTACAAGAAAATTTTAATATTGATAAAGTAGTGTTTGTAGCAGATAGTGGTATGTTTAATAAAAACA
>JAYELK010000017.1:0-26345 GCA_034717415.1 Campylobacterota bacterium
TTAATTCTGTTATAGATGGAAGATGGAAAAAAGCACCTTTAAAATATAATGCTATTAGTTCCTATGTTAGGGAGAGTTTTCTAAAAAATGATTATTTCAAGAAAGAAGAAATATTAGAAGCATATAATAATCCTGTGGTTATCCACTATACCGGTGGCAGAAAGCCATGGCACTATAAAAGTAGAAACAAATTTAGACATCTCTACTGGAAATATCTTGCACTTACGCCTTTTAAGGACTATGTAGAACCTGATAGAACTTTTTTAAATATCATAAAGAAAAATATAACAATCTTTTTTAAAAGCCTTAAGAGTTAATACCTCTCATCTATGTAATCATCTTTATCATAATACTCAGAAGCCAATACTAATAAAATAGCATCTTTAGAAAAATCTTGCATAGTGTGCCGATCTTCAGCTTCAACTATTAAACATTTTTGTGGATTATCCAGCTCAAAACAGCTTTGCTCTTTTAAACTATTTTTGCAAAAGACACTACAACTTCCATTAATACAAATCAACAGTTGTTTAGTCTTTTTATGTTTATGTCCGCCTCTTTGTTTACCATCAGTAGCATATATATAATATACTCTTTTTATATCAAAATCAGCAATTTTTTCTATAACACTAAGAGAGCCTCTATCATCACTTATTGTAGGTAAATTTATCAGCTTAGCCACTATATTTCTCCAAATACCACTCTATAGTCTTAACAATTCCGCTATCAAAATTCTCATCAGCCTTCCAGCCAAGTTCATTTTCCAACTTTGTTGCATCTATCGCATATCTTCTGTCGTGTCCTGCTCTGTCCTCTACAAAAGTTATCAACTCTTTATAGCTCTTGGTTGAGGGAACTTTTTCATCAAGGATTGAGCAGATTTTATCTACTATCTGAAGGTTTGTTCTCTCATTTCTTCCACCTATGTTATAAAGTTCTCCGGCTTTAGCATTGTGGTAAACCAAGTCAATACCCTTGCAGTGATCTAGTACATATAACCAGTCTCTTATATTTTTACCATCACCATATATGGGAATCTCCTCTCCTGCCAATGCTTTTCTTATAATGGTAGGTATCAGTTTTTCATCATGTTGTTTAGACCCGTAATTATTTGAACAGTTTGTGATTACTGTGTTTAATCCATAAGTCTCTTGATAACTTCTGACTATCATATCACTACCTGCTTTACTTGCGCTGTATGGTGAGTTAGGTGCATAAGGTGTCTCTTCTGTAAACAGACCATCTTCCCCTAAAGTTCCATAGACTTCATCTGTTGAGATATGATGAAACCTGCAATCCTGATAATCTTTTTTATAACTAAACGGTCTATCCATCCAGTAGTTTCGTGCTACATCTATAAGCGTAAAAGTTCCATTAACATTTGTTTCTACAAAGACTCCGGGATTTTTTATAGAGTTATCTACATGACTCTCTGCAGCAAAATGAATAACACCTTCTATATCATACTCGCTAAATATAAACTCTACCAACTCACGATTACAAATATCGCCTTTGATAAACTTATATCTAGAATTCTCTTCACACTCTTTTAAGTTTTCCAAACTGCCTGCATAGGTCAATAAGTCTAAATTTATAAGATTATACTCTGGATATTTATCTAAAAAGTAAGGTACAAAGTTACTTCCTATAAAACCTGCTGTTCCTGTTAAAAGTATATTAGTCATCTTTTACTAAATCCTTTAGATATTGTCCATAACTGTTTTTACTAAGTGGTCCTGCAATCTCCAAAACTTTGGCTTTAGTTATCCAACCACTGTTATAGGCTATCTCTTCAAGACAAGCTATCTTATACCCTTCTATGCTCTATCGTTTGAACAAACTGTCCTGCCTCTATCAAACTATCATGCGTACCAGTGTCAAGCCACGCAAAACCACGACCCAAGAGTTCAACTTTGAGAGTACCTCTTTTTAAATACTCTTCATTGATAGATGTTATCTCTAACTCTCCTCGGTGAGATGGTTTAACTCTTTTTGCAATTTCGACTACATCATTATCGTAAAAATATAATCCTGTAACTGCGAAGTTTGATTTTGGTTTTTGTGGTTTTTCTTCTATGCTTATAGCATTGTGATTTTTATCAAACTCAACAACTCCAAATCGTTGTGGATCCTTTACCTGATAACCAAATACTTTAGCACCACTTTTAAGACTTCTTGCCTCTTGAAGCATAGATATAAATTCATTTCCGTAAAATATATTATCACCAAGAATAAGAGATACACTATCATCACCAATAAACTCTTCTCCTAAGATAAATGCTTGAGCCAAACCGTCTGGAGATGGCTGTATCTTGTAGCTAAGTTTTATGCCCCAGTCACTTCCATCTCCTAAAAGTTCTTCAAACTTACCTATATCTTGTGGTGTTGATATGATTAGTATATCTTTTATTCCTGCCAACATCAAAACTGACAACGGATAATATACCATTGGCTTATCATATATCGGTAGCAACTGTTTGCTTATAGATTTTGTAATTGGGTAGAGTCTTGTACCACTACCTCCTGCTAATATTATACCTTTCATTTTAACCATCCATTCATTAATTCTACTACTTTTAAAACATCATCTTTTGTATGAAAATAAGATATTGGCAAACTTAGTGTTGTCTCATGTATCTCTTGACTTATAGGGTAATCACCTTGTAAAATATCTCTGTAGGCTTTTTGCTTGTGTGGAGCCACTGGATAGTGTATCTCTGCTTTTACACCATTTTCTAAAAGATACTTTTGTAACTCATCTCTTTTTTTATGCCTAATATTAAGGATATGATAAACATCATAATAATCCTCATTTATGACAGGCTTAATAAATCTATCATCTAAATTATCAATATAAAGTTTTGCCAACTCTCTTTTATGCTCTGTAATCTCATCTAAAATTTCTAATTTAATAGATAAAAACCTGCCTGAATCTCATCAAGTCTTGAGTTGTAACCTAAATCATCATTATAATATTTCAGACTGCTTCCATAATTTCTTAGAGATTTCAGTTTAACAAAATAAGTTTTATCATGGCATGTGATAGCACCGCCATCACCCAAAGCACCAAGATTTTTGGTCGGGTAAAAACTAAAACATCCTACACCAAAACTACCTACTTTTTTACCTCTGAATTTTGCCCCGTGAGCTTGAGCACAATCTTCTATTATTTCTAAGTCATATTTTTTAGATATATCTACTACTCTATCCATTTCACAAGTTTTTCCATAGAGATGAACAACAATTATGGCTTTTGTTTTTTCTGTAATCTTCTCTTCTATCTTAGAGGCATCTATATTGTAAGTTTTTATATCAGGCTCAACAAGAATAGGCTTAAATCCATTTCTAACAATCGCTAAAATTGTAGCTATATAGGTATTTGACGGTACTATAATCTCGCTATTTTTTGGAAAGTCAAAAGCATCTATTGCCAATATCAAAGCATCAAGTCCAGACGCCACACCAACAGAGTAATCAGTAGTACAAAAGTTAGCAAATTCCTCTTCAAATTTGGAAACATTCTTACCAAGAACATACCAACCACTCTTTATAAACTCATCAAAACTCTCTCTATATCTGTCAAATAATTTTTCATTTACTTTTTTTAAATTTTCATACTCTATCATTCAATATTCCTTATACTCTACAATAGTTGATGAACAAGGGAAGAGATACTAAAAAGAATCCCTATACCAATAATTTGAAACATCTGTTTTTTATTATTCAATGGCATAAATTTAATCGTTCTTCTATCTCTATTTATAAGTGTTACCGCTAACATAACAACCCATAATGGAAGAAAAAATCTAAGATTAAATTGTGTTGTCAAGATTCCAAACGCTATGGCAAGAGTTGAAAAAATCATTATAAATCTCAAATCTTTTATATCCTGTTTATACCTGAATATCTGATAATATATATTTAGAAAAACTAATAACCCAACTACTCCCAGTGAAACTAAGATACTTAAAAATTGATTATGCGCATGTGGTTGGTCGTGAATTCCTGTCCACTTTTGAGGTGTATTTTTCAAAATCTCTATCATCGCACTACCGGTTCCCACACCCAAAAGAGGATGCTCTTTTATGCTATCGGCTGCATAGTAAAACATTCCTACTCTTACACCGATAGAGGTGTTAAAGTTTGGATCTTTTTCAAAGAGTTGATAGATACTATCTTGTGTTTGAGCTACTTTTGCATGAAATATAGGGCTCATATTATACGCACTCACCAAAACAACCGAAGCAAAAAGCAGAGCAGCAATCGCCCACTTTCTTAAGTAAAAAATTGATAGAACAAGGATGAGTAAGATAAACGAAATATATCCTGTTCTTCCACCTGTTATAAAGATATTTACCGTAGCTGTAACAACAAAGATACTCATTAAAACTTTTACTATCATAGTGCTACTGCTATAAAATATTTTTTGGGCTAAGAGTACCACTACAAATGCTAATGCAACACCATAATGTATATGATTTAAAAATGGCGATGGATCACCCACACTCTGAGTTGAATAGAACAAGATATCACCTATCTCAAGTCTCCAAGGCATTACTCCAAATATCATGCCATAAGAGGTAAGCTCACTTATAAGCATACCCAAGATAAAAGCCCCTATAACCTTGTCAATATACCTGCCATCAACAATACTATAAAACACTATAAGATAGAGACCATACTTTACACTCTTTAAAGCACCCATAGCAGATGATGCATCATCAGCCCAGAGAAGTCCGACTGCATAGATAAGAAACAGATATAAAAAAGATCTGACAACCGGATTTTGGAGTGACTGTTTAATGTTGTTTATAACATCACCACGAATAATAAAAAGCAATACTATATATGTAAAAATCGTTGCTTTTATAGTTTGAGAGATAGGAAGCAAGAAAGCGTATAAGACTAAAAGATTGTTCATCCACAGCGTTAACAGATCTTTATCATTTGCATATTTCTTAACAAAACCGACTGCTTTTTTTATCATCTTGCTCTATCCTCTTGCTAACTTGTTTAAAATATTTTGTAATTTCTTAAACTGTAACTCATTTGAAAACTTCTCTTCACACTTGATTTTTCCGGCTTTTGCAATATCTTTTAATAATTTTTTATCATTTATAAGTTTTTTTATTGCCAATGCCAAACTATGAGAATCTTGTGCCTCAAACAGAAGCCCAGTTTTTTCATCATCAATTATCTCAACAACTCCTCCACTATTTGAACCTATAACAGCAGTTCCTACCTGCATAGCTTCAATAAGAACAAGTCCAAAAGTCTCTCTTTTTGATGCCAAAACAACTGCATCACAAACCTGATAAAAGTGATGAGGATTTTTCATAAAACCTAAAAAGTGGATGTTGTTTTGCAACCCTCTATCTCTGACATCCTGTTTTAACATCTCAAGATATGATTCTTCCATAGCATGACCGACAAAATAAGCATCTACACAAAGACCATCTTTTGCAAGTTCTCCGACAGCTTTTATAAGCAGATGTTGCCCTTTAGCTTCATTTATCCGACCGACTAAACCCAAATTGAAACTATCTTTACTCATGCCAAGTTCTGATTTTAATTCAATTAATTCTTCATCACCCAACATCTGGGGTCTATCCGAACCCATATATAAAACTTCTATCTTCGGTCTAATATCTTGAGGTATGTAAGTTTCTAACTGCTCTTTGACTTGATAAGTAACAGGTAGCATCAAGTTAATATTTTTATACATCAACCTATGATAAAAATCATCTTTGAATCGTGTCATAGTCATATTTCTGGTCTGCACAATTTTTGGTTTCTTCTTTGAGAGAATCTTTGCCAAAACCACAAAAGGTATATCTTTTGTCCAGTGCAGATGAATAATATCAGCATTGACACTATCAATAATCTTAGCCAATTCTCTAGCAGCACTAAACATAAAAAGATTATGGTGTTTTTTGATTTTCAGATATTGATAATTTTCATCATAATACTGTTCTAACTTTGAGTTCTCATTTATAACAGAAATAACATTAAACTCATCATTGAGAGCTTTTGCTACTCTAACCATATAAAGTTCAAGTCCACCCAAATCTGGAGACATGCAAAGTTCTATAATAGTTTTTTTACGACTCGGCATTCCACATCCTTTTATTTAGTAAAAGCATTGCATCATGTTTTAACATAGAAGTGCCTCCCTACATTGAGTTTTAACTCTTATACTCATTTTCTTGCATCTCCAACATCAAAGCATACTTCATATATGAACTAAAAGCAGATATAACTGCAACATTCCAGCCGTTAACCCCATGAAAAGCACCACCTTTTAAAATCAGTGCTTTAAACAAAGCCCCAATCCCGTGTGTAAAAGGGTCTAGTTTTGAGGCTCTTTTACCATCTTCATAAGCTATCCTCGCCCCACGGGTTATAAATTTATGACTTGTTTTTATCATCTGTGCATAATCATCATAAGAGTAGTGAAGCATATCAGCTTTTAAATCTTTAACACTATTTGTATCTACTCTGGCATGTCCACCGGCAGTTGTATATCCACATGCTTTTGTATTATAAAGTCTAGTCACTCTATCTGGATACCAAAGCTTTATAAATGCCCCTCCGACATAACTCTTTCTGGCAAAAGAAAAAGCATCATAAGAGGTTGAGTCTAAGTCAAGGTTTTTAATAGCTTCTATAGCATTTCTATCTAGTCTCTCATCAGCATCTATACTTAAAATCCAATCATACTTTGCCAAAGGTGCACCAAATGCTTTCTGTTTTCCATCGCCCAGATATTCCTGCTTTACAACTTTAGCACCTAAACCCTCAGCAATTTCACAAGTTTTATCACTGCTTAGAGAGTCAATAACAAGAACCTCATCACAAACCTCTTGCACCGATTTTATAACAGCTTTAATGTTTTTTTCTTCATTCAGTGTGATAATATTTGCAGTTATTTTCATGTTCTTATTTTACCACAGTAAACTTTCGATACAATTTTGTTAGGAGTTTTTATGACTATTTATATACTTTTTACACTTTTTTGTTTATATCTTTTTCTTGTTTTTAAAAGAGCCAAAAGATACAAATACAACCAAACAGAGGATTATATTTATAATTTAGAATCAAACTTTATCTCTGAGCAAAAACTCCAAGGTAAAATTTTAAAACTGCCAGATAACTACAAAGATTTTGATACACTATTTTTAAAAGTAGAATTATCATTAAATCCTCTCTCATACTTTTTCAAACCATATATAGAGATACAAAACCAAAAACATTTTTTTGAGTATGGTGCTAAAGGTATCAGATATATAAATCTTTCGCATATACCAAGGAGTGAATTAACATTAAAGCTTCACTCTATAAGCCTAAAAACAGATATAACAAAATTCTATGCTTATAAAAATGATGTTGATTTATCAAAAAAAATTCTTATACTCGCTCCACATGCCGACGATGCAGAGATAGCTGCTTTTGGACTCTACAAAAGTGCCAAAAATATCACAATAGTAACAACAACAGCAGGAGAGAGTGGAGTTTGTAACTACTGTGATATTTATAAAAATGACAAACTAAAAAGTTCACTAAAAAAAGCAGAGTTAAGAGTTTTTGATGCTATTAGCGTTCCTCTTCTTGGAGATGTTGATATAAAAAACTCCATAGCACTTGGTTATTTTAGTGGAACTCTAAAATGGATGAGTCAAAACCGGGAAAAAATCGCATCATCTCAGATAAATGAGATAAAGGAGATGAACAATTTTAGAAAAGTATCACATGCTAAGATAAAACTAAAAGAGAGCATTGAGCCAACTTACACTGCATTTTTAGAGGATTTAAAAGAGATAGTAAAGCAAGTTCAACCAGATATTATTATCACTCCACATCCAACTATAGATAGCCATACAGACCATCAACAGACAACTCTTGGCATGATAGAAGTTTTACAAGAACAAAAGCTCGATACTAAACTGCTTCTATACACAAACCATCTGAAGTTGAGTGAATCTTACCCTGTTGGAGATATGCACTCAACTATCACTCTGCCACCAAATAAACAAGAGTTCTCTTTTAACTCTATCTACTCTTTTTATCTTGATGATGATTTGCAAATTGATAAGTTTTTTGCACTAGAATCCATCCATGATTTGAGAGACTCAACTCTACCTATATCTATAAAAAATTCATTTAAACACCTAAATAAAATGATAAAAAGAAGAGTGACAGGAAAAGATAAGCGATACTATAAAAGAGCCGTAAGAAGTAATGAACTCTTTTTTATAGTGAATAGACCTCTTTAAATCTCCCAACAATAGATGATGGTTTAAACTTCTTTAGATGTTTATCAAAGTCTATATATGGTTTTTCATCTAGGACTTTAACTATCTTTTTAGCTAATACCTCTTTATCAAAATCAACCCTAAACTCTGCAAGTTCCCCATCCATTATATCCTTTGGACCACCCTCTGTTTTTACTGAAACGATAGGCGTATGACATGCCAAAGATTCTAAAAGCACATTTCCAAGTCCCTCTGCTTTAGAAGTAAAAACAAAAAGTTTGGCATGTTTCACCCATGGATATGGATTTGACAATGACCCAAGCATTACAACATCATCTTCTAATCCAAAAGATTTTATCTGTTCTTTTATATCATCAGATTTTGGTCCACTGCCAATTATCACCAGCTTTTTATCTAAAGCAAGATTATCTTTTGCATATTTATAAGCATCAACTAATAGAGATACATTTTTGTTTGGTGTAATTCTTCCAAAATAGACTATATACTCACCATCTATCTCTGGCATGTAATCTAAAGCTTTTTTTTGAACTAAAGCTATATCCATTGGATTAAAAACAACGCTCAAACTTTTTGGTTTGAAATTTACAATTTTACTAACCTCTATAATCTTCTCTTTAATACCATTAGAGATAGCAATAATATGCTTACCATCATACAATCTTCTTAGAAAAAAGTTTTTTACAATGCCACCACTAAAAATAAACATACTTACAGAGACTTGCTTAATCCTATCATCTTTTAACATCCAAACAGATTCAAATGTACCCTGCCCCCGAAGAATAATCAGATCAAATTTACCATACTTTTTTTCTAGTTGATTTATTTTATACTTAAAAATCAAAGATGAAAGCATCCCATACCAAAGAAAATAACTGTTTCTAATTATCGAGTTCATTACTCTGGAAAAAATTTCCCAAATAAGCCCAACTATAGAAAGTTTAATAATCATCTCTATATTGAAATGGTGAAGATGTACATTTTTTTCAGGTTTTAAACCTGCATTTTTGGATTTAAAATATATAAGATGACTCTCATGACCCTCGTTTGCAAATGCCTGTGCTATATTTATAGCCGAGCGTTCCATCCCACCAATCTTTAAACTTCTAACTACTACTGCTACTCGCATTAAATCCCTCTTTATAAAAATGCTATAATAACATATCAATTATACATTAGTAGGTTAATTTGTCATACAAATACATTATAAATCCAAAATTTAACAACTTTAAAGATTCTCTGCTCAATATCAAAGAAATTTTTAACAACTCAGATGAGAGTATCCATAAAGCAAGAAATGAACTAAAAATCATTGAGTTAAATGGTATAAAATGCGTGGTCAAATCATTTAAAATTCCACATGCTATAAACAGAGTTGCTTATACATATTTACGAGATGGCAAAGCAAAAAAGTCATACCTAAATGCTATTAAACTGATAGAACTAGAAGTCAATACTCCCGAACCTATAGGTATCATAGAGTTTTTCAGTATGGGACTGCTTCAAAATAGTTACTTCATCTCTGCTTATGAACCTTATGATTTTACTATCCGTGAAGTTTTTCATCATAAAGTAGATGATTATCAAGAAATTTTAAAAGAGTTTGCAGAGTTTACCTATAAAATTCATCAAAAGGGTATCTGGCATGTAGACTACTCTCTTGGAAACATTTTAATTACAAAAAAAGATGGTGGTTATAGATTTTCCATAGTAGATATAAACAGAATGGAATTTAGAAACATTTCAGATGAAGAGGGTCTAAAAAACTTCAATAAATTCTGGGCAAAAGATGACAATGACCTAATTATCTTAGCAAAATCTTATGCAAAACTAGCACAGGTAGACAAAGAAAAAGCCATCAAAATTTTAGTTAATGAAGCAAAAAATTTAGAAGCAAAAGTTAATTTAAAAAGAAAGTTAAAGGGAAAATAACTCTCCCTATAACCTGTCATCAGCACCGCTAAGAATTGCTTTTATATCAAAAACCACTTGATTTGGATTTTCAAAACTCAACCCCTTGTATTCTTCATGACCTACAGCCACTACAACTGCTTGGTAGTCGTTTAAATCATACTCTTTTAGTAGCCCAATACCGAGCTCTTTTTTCACTTCATTTTCATCTGCCCAGTAGTCGCTCACATCAACACTGCACCCATAATCTTTAAACTCTTTTATTATATCTATAACTTTTGTATTTCTTATATCTGGGCAATTTTCCTTAAAAGTAAGACCAAGCATTAAAACTTTGGCATCTCTAATATTAATACCTTTTTTAATCATTAGCTTTATAGTTCTCTCAGCCACATATTTACCCATATTGTTGTTGATTTGTCTTGCACCTAAGATAAGGTTTGGTTGGTATCCCAACTCTTCTGCTTTATATGTCAAATAGTAAGGATCAACACCAATACAATGACCACCTACAAGTCCGGGAGTCAGTTTTATAAAGTTCCATTTTGTAGCTGCTGCATCTATAACTTCATTTGTATCTATCCCCATAGCATGAAATATAATTGCCAACTCATTAATAAGTGCAATATTTACATCTCTTTGAGTATTTTCTATGACTTTTGAAGCTTCTGCTACTTTAATACTTGAACACTTATGCGTACCGGCAGTTATAATTGACTTGTAAAGTTCATCAACTTTAGTTGCTATCTCAGGAGTAGAACCAGAAGTAACTTTCAAAATCTTAGTCACAGTATGTTCTTTATCTCCGGGGTTAATTCTCTCTGGAGAATATCCACAATAAAAATCTTCATTAAACTTCATGCCAGACTCTTTTTCAAGTTCTAAAGCACAAACATCTTCTGTTACACCGGGATAAACAGTAGATTCATATATAACAACATCCCCTCTGCTCAAAACTTTACCTACAGTTTGTGATGATTTTATAAGTGGAGTTAAATCGGGTTTGTTGTTATTGTCGATAGGGGTTGGAACAGTTACTATATATACATTGCTCTCTTTTATCTCCTCTATATTTGCAGAAAAAAGCATCTCTTCTTTGACTTCTGCTAATTGAGATTTGCTTAACTCTTGTGTTCTGTCATAACCGGTATTTAACTCATCTATTCTGCTTGAATTTATATCAAACCCTATAACTTCATAACCTTTTTTAGCAAAAGCATGAGCGAGGGGAAGTCCTACATATCCGAGACCAATTATACATATTTTACTGCTATTCATTTATTGTTTTCCTTTACTAAGACTAATTTTAACACTCTCAAAAACCTCTTGTCTTTTATCTTTAGCATGTGCAATCATAAAGTGTTGTTGCAACTTTTCATCTCCAATAGCTTTCCATCTCTTAAAACTGGCAAAAAGCGAATCGGCAAAAAATGTCATAGTCGGCGTGCCAACCAGAGAAGCTAAATGATATGTTCCTGTTGAAGTTGATACAAAAAGTCTAAATCTGGTAATATATTTAGCAAATTCAACAATACCGCTATTTGAGAGATAAAACTCAACTTCTCTTGCCTTTAGTTTCTCTTTCATAGTCTGCATAAGTTCTGTCTCATCTGGTCCAAAAGTCAGTGTTATTTTATGATTTTTTAGTGCTTCATCTATTAACTCTACATACTCATCAAGCGTCCAATTTGCATCACTGCTTCCACCAAAACCAACATGAAAACAGATGCCACTTCTGGGTGATTTATCTATCTTAAAATCAAGTAACGGTTTTTTATAACTTAAATCTATATCACTAAACAACTCTTTAGTAAGTGCCAAATTATACTCAAATTCAGCCATTTTCACTTCACTTCGTCTCTGTTTAACACGGGAAGTATAAAATATTTGTGCTATTTTTGTAGCAGGTGCAATTCTTATAGGGATTCGTGCTAAAAATTGGGCAAAAGCAACCCTTGTATTTGAAAAGAGAGTAATAGATGCATCTGCCTTCACATGCCAAAGCTTTTTAACAAAACTCCACATGCCAAGACCATCATCAACAATCACCTCATCAATAAACTCACATGCCACGGCTAATTCTCTGTTTAAAGGAGCTACACAAACTATGATTTTATTTTTAGGGTTATGCTGTTTTAAAACATATATTGCTGGAAGTGCAGTTATAAAATCACCTAACTTATCTGTGCGAACTACTAAAATATTCAAAGACTAATTCACACCAATCTGAAAATATTCAAAACCATATTCATTCATTTTTTCTTTAGAAAACTGATTTCTTCCATCAAAGAAAACAGGATGTTTAAGAAGTTTTTTCATCTCATCAAAATCAGGTGCTCTAAACTCTTGCCACTCTGTTACAAGTATAATAGCATCAGCATCTTTTAAAGCCTCATACTTACTATCTACATAACTTACACTATCATTACCTTTTAAGTAGTGTCCCTCAGCCTCTTCTCTAGCTTTTGGGTCATAGGCTACAACTTTTGCCCCTCTTGAAGTAAGTTCATTTATGATTGTTATAGAACTGGCTTCTCTCATATCATCTGTCTCAGGCTTAAAACTAAGTCCCCAAACCCCAAACGATTTACCATCTAAATTTTCACCAAACCTAGCAATAACCTTGTTTGAAATTACATATTTTTGAGCGTAGTTTACATCTTCTACAGCATCGAGTATCTTGGGTGTGTAACCAAAATCTTTTGCTGTTTTTGCCAAAGCCTGAACATCTTTAGGAAAACAGCTACCACCATAACCACAACCTGGATATATAAAGCTGTAACCTATACGACTATCACTTCCTATGCCATTTCTAACCTTGTTAATATCTGCTCCAACTCTCTCACAAATCTGACTCATCTCATTCATAAAAGATATTTTAGTAGCAAGCATCGCATTTGCAGCGTACTTTGTCATCTCGGCACTTTTAATATCCATACCAATAAATCTATCATGATGTTTCATAAACGGAGCATATAACTCTCTCATAATATCCATAGCTTTTTCATTTTCAGCACCGATTACAACTCTATCTGGATGTAAAAAGTCTTGTATAGCAGCACCCTCTTTTAAAAACTCTGGGTTAGAAACAACATCAAACTTAATATCCACACCACGAGCATCTAACTCAGCTTGGATAGTTGCTTTTACTTTGTCTGCAGTTCCAACCGGCACAGTTGATTTATCTACTACCACCATATAATCTTGCATACTTTGACCTATCGTCTTTGCAACCGCCAAAACATATTTTAAGTCTGCACTTCCATCTTCACCCATTGGAGTTCCAACTGCTATAAATGAGATAGTAGAATTAGCTATAGCCTCAGTTGCATTTGTTGTAAAATCTAGCGTTTTATTTTTATAATTTTCTAGTGTCATATCTTCTAAACCAGGCTCATAAATAGGAATAATTCCCTGTTTCAAATCTTGTATCTTTTTTTCATCAATATCTACACAAGTTACACTGTTTCCCATCTGAGCAAAACATACTCCACTTACTAAACCTACATAACCTGTTCCAATCACTGATATTTTCATATTAATAGTTCCTAAAAAAATTTAATCTATTAGTTTACCTTAAAATGGATATAATTTCACTTATATATTCAACAGGAGAAAATATCAAATATTTTTATATACTACTAAGTAGTCTCTTTTTTTTCGGATGCAGTTCTGCAAAGCTGGAACACTCTTGGCAAAAAACAAAGGATGCCTCTTATACGGCAGTCAGTGACCCAGTTACTTGGGGAACTGCTCTTGGTGCAGGGGTGCTATATGCAACTTATGATGATGATATAAGCGAACACTTTGCAAAACACAATCTCATTGATTCTGAAGATGATGAAACCTTACGGGCATTAAATGGAGCGATGACCTACGCTACTGCCTTAGCGATTGAGGATGATGAGTACAAGACAAAGGCAAAGCGTGTTTTATTTGAATGGGGTGGATTAGTAACAGCTCAACAAACGACCAACCTATTAAACAGTTATGTAAAAAAAGAAAATCCATCAAAAAATGCCGACAATGCAATCGGCTCACACCATGCACTAGAACCATTTACTGCCTCTGCCATGACAAGACGAAATGTAGATGAGATAAATATTCCGGCATGGGGCAAATATACTTTAAACAGTGTTAGTTATCTATCTGCCACAGGAAGTGCCTTAACCAGAGTGCAGGAGGGTGGACACTCCTTTGCAGACCAGTTAGTAAGTGCTTCTATTGGAAATTTCATAGGAGCTTTTTTCTATGAAGCACTTATTCGTGATGATAAAAATAACATACAAAGCTTGGAAGTTTCTCTCAATAGAGATACTTTTTTTATACAAACTGCTTGGAATTTTTAATTTTGAAAAAACCTTTTATATGGGATTACTATTCAGACCAACCCTATCAACTTAAAGATAAAAGATACAAAAAAGAGATGAGAAAAAAAGAGTTTATCTCTCTTGTAAAAACAATTTTCACAGCTTTGTTTATACTCCCATTTTCTCTTATAATGATGCCATTTGTAAAAAGAAAAGAGATTGATTCTCCTACATTTTTTTGCATGGGAGTTGATTATCAAAGAGAGAGTAAACTAAGTTTAGAACTTTTAGATGAGTTGGGAGTAGATAGAGTTTTAGTCCGTTTTAAACTTTGGGAGATGCAAACCATAGAAGAACTCAAAGATTTTATCTTGGCATGTGAAGATAGAAAAATCACACTTAAAATACTCCAAGACAGAGAGCATATAGAAGATTTAAAACTTTTAAAAAAAGATTTACAAACTATCTTTGAAACAGTTGGTGAGCATGTAGAAATCTTTGAAATAGGTTCAACCATTAACCGAGCCAAATGGGGATTTTTTAGCGTAGATGAATACAGTAGATTTTTTAAAACTGCTTATGACTTAAAAGAGGCAGAATTTCCACATGCCAAGCTCATAGGAAGTGGTGTTATAGATTTTGAGTACCACTTTACAGCCCATACTCTTTTTAACTTTTTTACCTACCACTATGACGGACTAGCTTCACTTCTTTATGTTGATAGACGAGGTGCACCTGAAAACACACAGCTTGGATTTACTCTATCAGATAAAATAGCATGGCTTAGCACTGTGGTTTGGATAAGTCCAAAAACAGAACATCTGATTCACATTACAGAAACAAATTGGCCTATAACCAAAACTGCCCCATATGCACCAACAAGTGAACATGAGTGTATAGATGAAGAACTTTATGCAGATTTTATGCTCAGGTACTATCTTTTAGCTTTTGCTTCTCAACAAGTTGATTCTGTTTCTTGGCATCAACTAATTGCTCCAGGGTATGGACTTATCGATAACAGAGAAGGCATTAAAAAACGCTCTGCATTTTACACCTATAAGGTCATGATTAAAAACTTAAAAAATGCGCAATTTTTAAGGCTTGATATAAAACGAGACTACTATATACTTCAGTGTTTAGTAAACAACAAACTTTTACAAATTCACTGGTCACTCAAACCTACTACACTTAAGAATGAAGATTTTTTTGAAGTTTTTTCGATGGAAGGAAAACTCATAGAAAATAAAACTTTATCTATTGGCTCATCTCCTTTGTATATATATATATATTGAAGAGGTATAAAACATTAAATAAAATATGCTATACTTTCTATTCAATTACTACAAATTAGGACTAAAAATTATATGAATTACACTTATTACGACGATACAAAAAAGAATTTATTCTTATTTATTATTTTACCAATATTAATGAATATATTGTTTGCAGGATTCTATTTTTCTGGCATCGATTCTCTGCAACAGATCATATCTCCTAATAATGGTTTTTTAACAAGAGAATCTGGAGTATTAGAACAATTACAAAACCTGTATTTACTAACCATATTCATTATGTTTTCATACCTTAGTGTAAAACGATCCGTTAAAGGAGAAAAAATACTTTTTGGATTCATCTCTATACTTTTTTTATTTTTATTTCTTGAAGAAATCGACTATGGAATTAATCTATATGAGTTTTTTATGGATACAAATTCTATTAATGAAGTTAGAAACTGGCATAATGAATCTGCAAATGGAAAAAAACAAAATGTTCATTATTTTAAACAGTTAATCGATTTAGCAAATGTTATATGGTTTATAATCATACCCTTAATAATTTCTAAAATAAAAGTACCATTTATTAAATCTTTGGCTCCACATCGTTTTTTTATCATAGGATTTCTGTTAACTGCAATACTTTCAAGTGTAACTCATAGTCTAGATGACATTGGTTTAAGCATCATAAATGGTGCTGGTGGATCATTAGCAGGAAATATTTCTGAATTTAGAGAACACAATACATACTATCTGTATTTACTATATGCTATACAAATTGCAAATACAAAATTAACGCTATCTTTTAAAACAAAAAAACAATCTATATGATTATTTTTAAAGATAACAAATTTTTAAATGTAAACTTATTTTTTTGGTTTTTCTTTTTATTATCATCGTTAGCATTTGTCTTATGGCCAGAAATAGATATTTATTTTACAAGTTTATTTTACAATGGGGAAAAATTTCCATTAAATAACACACTATTTGATAATATATTTTACTATTCAGTTAAACCATTAATCTTAACATTATCATTATTATCCCTTGCTCTTTTTTTATATAATTTTTTTAGAAAAAAAAATATACTAAATATCAATACTACAGTAATCCTGTATATATTTTTATTTCTTAGTGTAGCTCCAGGCTTAATAGTTAATGCAACTCTTAAAGAGCACTTGGGAAGAGCAAGACCTGCTCAAACCACATATTTTGGTGGAGATAAAGAGTTTACTCCTGCTTTTATACTAAGCGATCAAAAAGGCTACTCTTTTAGCTCAGGACATTCCGCTGCTGCATTTTCTCTTATTGGTTTTGCTCTTTTAGCTAGAAAAAGAAGAAAAATATGGCTTACGCTCTCTTTAAGCTATGGAATACTAGTTAGTCTTGCTAGGATATCTGTAGGAGGACATTTTCTTAGTGATACTGTAACCTCATTTTTTATAGTATATATCTCCACATATTTTTTTTACGGTCTTGTTGTTGACAATAAAAAACGAACAAGAGACTAAAAGTAAATGGGTTATATGAAAATACTAATCATCCTACCAAACTGGCTTGGAGATGCTATCATGGCAACTCCCGCTATTGAACTTCTAGCTTCACACTACCCTGATGCCAAGTTTACTTTTGTGGGCAGTTTTGTAAGTGTAGAGGCTCTAAAGTATCATCCACTCTGTGAAAAAGCTGTTGTAGATGAAACAAAAAAGGCTTCAAACAGATTTTTAGCAACTTATAAACTTGCCCGTGAATTGGGAGTTTTTAATCTAGCTATTACCTTTAGAGATCAACTTCACTCCTCACTACTTCTAAGATTTACAAAAACCGTTGTTTGCCTTGCAAAACGATCAATACACTCAATGTTTCTACTCTCTCATACACCAAAAATATCTACCAATCAGCACTTAGCTATTCAATACTCTAAATTGGCTATGACAGACACATCAAGTTGGGATGGTGTTGTTCCTCCTTTAGCACTATATATAGAACCAAAACAATTTTCAAAACCTACACTCGGCATAAATGCAGGTGCAACTTATGGAAGTGCTAAAAGATGGTACCCTGAACGATTTGCAGAAGTTGCCTCAAAGTTTAGTGACAAATTTGACATCATAATATTTGGTGGACCAAATGAAGTAGAGATGGCAAATGAGATTGAAGAAAATTTAAAATCATGGCATGTAGAAAACTATACAAACTTAGCCGGAAAAACAGATATAAAAGAACTTTGTGCAAATATAGGAGGATGTTCTCTTTTTATCACTAATGACAGTGGACCTATGCATGTAGCTGCAGCTTATCAAGTACCGACGGTTGCCATCTTTGGACCAACAAAACACAAAGAAACATCTCAATGGATGAATAAAAAAAGCAAAATTGTAAGGCATGAAATGGTTTGCAGTCCATGTATGAAAAGAGAGTGTCCTCTAAAACATCATGAATGTATGAAAAGTATTACGGCTCACGAAGTTATCGAAGCTGTAAATCTGGCACTTCTAGACTAAAGTCTGATGCAACAAATTTACTAAATAGATTTGTATGAAATGCCGATACCCCTGTCGCTCATGTGTTCTATGCCATTTCAAAGCATAGAATACTCGTGTGTTCTATGCCATTTCAAAACATAGAATAAAAGCATAAATGGGGTGACTTCTACTAATTAAAAAGCAAATCTAAAGCCTACATACGGGGAACTATTGTAGTTTATATTTCCACCTTTATCACTATCATAGTTTGTATCCATATTTCTGTAACCTGCGATAACATGACCATTTTTAATAACTTCAGCATCAAACTCAAGGCGATACTCTAAAAAGTTTTTTGCATCGCCCATAGACAACACTTCAGGAGCATAATATACAACAGCATTTATATACATAGGGATTTTAACACTAACTGGAAGTTTATAAGAAGCTTCCACACCTAAAGGAACAGTAGTAAAATCTTCTGTATTATTTAGTTTAACACCTAAACCAATGGAGAGTCCAATATCATCAATCTCTCTCTTCATCAGAAAGTTTAACTCCATATAGTCATGAATATCACCACTGTTATCAAAGTCACTATGACTATCATCACCATGTAAAAATTTTCCACCGACAAAAACCGTATCTGGCTCAGTAGCATCACTAAACTGACCCATATCAAGCCTTGCACCAAACTCTAAATCTTTATCATTAACATTTAACTCAATTGTGTGCATAGCAAAAGCAGAAACACCACATAGAGCAATAAGTCCTAATTTTTTAAGCATCATTTTCCTTGTATCTTGAGAATTGTTTTTGTTGTACTTTTTCCATCTACAAAGTCAACAAGTTTCAACTCAGAAGCAAATTCAGTTCCAACGACCTCTTTTCCTTTGTAATCTCCACCTTTTACCAAAACATCAGGTTTTATCATTTTTATAAGTTCATGAGGTGTATCTTCACTAAATGGTACTACAAAATCAACAGCTTCAAGTGCAGCCAAGATATAAGCTCTATCATCTGCTATATTTACTGGGCGAGTCGGTCCTTTAAGACGAGAAACTGACTCATCAGAATTTAATCCTACTATAAGTATATCTCCAAAGCTTTTTGCAATTTGCAAATATTTCACATGCCCAACATGCAAAATATCAAAACAACCATTTGTAAATACTACTTTTTTACCATTTAAGCGACAACGATTCACTATAGTATCTATATCCTCAAAACTTTTTATATGGGCGTCAGAACTACTCTTATGCAGACTTGCCTCATACTCTTCTATCTCATCAAGTGTCACTGTTGCAGAACCTATCTTACCAACAACAACTCCAGCAGCTAGATTTGCAAAACCTGCTGTATCTTCTATACTTTTTTCGGCACTAAGAGCAAAAGCAATAGAAGCTATAACAGTATCTCCGGCACCAGTTACATCAAAAACCTCTTTGGCAACCGTTGGAAATATATTTAGTTCATTATCATAAGTCGCGATACCATCTTCTGATAAAGTGATGAGAGAGATACCTAAATCACACTCCTCTTTTAGTTTTAAAAGTGCTTCTTTAAGACTCTCTTTAGAATCTATCTCTATACCTGTCGCTAAAACAGCCTCTTTTTTATTTGGAGTTAAAAGATAAGCACCTCTATATTTTGAAAAATCACTCCCCTTTGGATCAACCAAAACTCTCACACCATTTTTATTAGAGAGTTTTATAAGACCTTGAGACAACTCATCAGTTAAAACACCTTTTCCATAATCAGATAAAATCACCATATCGTAGTTTGCTATATCACCTGAGAGAGAGTCTAAAATCTTAGCCGTAGAATCATCCAATATATTCTCTTTACTCTCTTTATCATATCTGAGTATCTGCTGGCTAACTGCGATAACACGACTTTTTTTAGATGTTTTTCTTGCTTTTTGAGTAACTATATTTTTATTTTCAACACCAATAGATGAAAGCATATTTATAAGTTCAACACCATTTTCATCATCACCGATAACACTGCTGACACTAACACTTGCACCAAGAGCAACAAGATTGTTTATAACATTACCTGCACCACCGAGAACTGTTGTCTCTTTTGCTATATCCACTACTTGAACTGGAGCTTCCGGTGAAATTCTCTCACAACTGCCCCACAAATAATGATCTATCATTAAATCACCTACAACCAAAATATTTGGCGTAAAATTTTTAAGAACTTTCATTATTTTACTTCTTCATCATAGATTCGGGTTATATCACTTACATAAGCTTTAATAGCATCTTCCATCTCAAATCTTGGCTCATAACTCAAAGCCTCTTTTGTTGTAGCTATATCTGCTTCTGTATGAAACTGGTAAGAACCTATAAATGGATTAGGAATATATTCACATGCCATAGTCGTACCAAGTTCACTCTGTAAAATATCAACAATATCTTGAAAACTTCTAGCCTTGCCTGTTCCAACATTATATATGCCACTTCTCTTTGGTCGCATAGCTTTTATATTTGCTTGAACAATATCTTCAACATATATAAAATCACGAAGAATCTTATCGCTATCCTCAAAAAGACGAGGATTTTTACCAGCTAAAAGTTGATGTCCAAACTGTAAAACCATAGAAGCAGTTGTATTTTTAAAGTATTCACCTGCTCCATAAACATTAAAATATCTAAGCCCTACTATAGAGATGTCACACTCTTTCATATACTCACGGCTCAAATTATCCATGCTTAATTTTGAAAAACCATATACATTTTGAGGGGCTTCTCTTCCTACTCTTTGTGGAGACTCTGCATTACCATAAGTAGCAGCAGAAGAGGCATAAATCATATTAGCATTATGGGCAACTGCCAAATCAAGCAAGTCTTTATAAGCATTTACATTTGTTTTAATCATCAAATCTTGTTCTAACGCAGTAGTATCAGAGATAGCAGCTTCATGAAAAATATAATCAAAACTGTAATTTATTTCCAAATCAAGCAACAAATCTTTATCATTAATATCCCCACTGATAATTTCACCACTAAAACCAATAAGATTTTTAAAGTGACCAAAACTTTTTAAGTTACCGTTTGAGAGAGTCTCTCCACTTCTAAAACTATCCAAAACTACAATTTTAGCATCTGGATGATTCTTCTGAAAGTAAAAAGCTAAATTAGAACCTATAAAACCTGCCCCACCTGTAATCAAAATTGTTTTATCTTTTAACTCATCTTCAATGTATCTCATATTCTCATCCATCTAGTTTTATTTTAATAAAATAATACACTATAATTCATTAACATGTATTTAAGACTCAAATCACTATAATTGGGTCGAAAATTTATCTTAAGGAAATAAAATGAAAAAAATTGCTTTAACTTTATTAGTTGCAAGTGTTGGTTTAATGGCTGCAGACGGTGCTGCATTATACAAAAAATGTCAAAGTTGTCACGGTGCTAAAGGCGAGAAAAAAGCTCTTAACAAATCTCAAGTTATTGCTGGTTGGGATGCTGCTAAAATTGAAGCTTCTCTTAAAGGTTACAAAGATGGTACTTACGGTGGACCAATGAAAGGTCTTATGAAAGGTCAAGTAGCTTCTTATGATGATGCTAAAATTGCTGCAGTTGCTAAATACATTTCAACTCTAAAATAGTTATATTTGAATTGCCTTTTTGGCAATTCAATATCTAAAGCTTCTAACTTATTCTGGTCTATAATTTTTCTTTTTTAGTTCTTCCTTTCTTCTCTCTTGATTTACAGCGTCATTCAGTTCATCTTCTCCATCAAACTTTGCAGCATTTAAAAACTTCTCCTCATCATCAAACTGACCACTGTTTACAGCCCAAAGAAAACCACCAAGTGCAATAGCACCCAAAAATACAGATGCACCAAGCATCATAGCTACCAACCAACTGTCCATTATTTATACCAATCCTTAATTTTTATTCCATTTAAGACGAATTCTCATAGAGTTGCCAACAACAAGTAGTGAACTAATACTCATAGATATAGCTGCAACAAGTGGTATTACGAAACCAGCTATAGCTAAAGGAACCGTAATACTATTATATATAAGCGAAATCAAAAGATTTTGCTTAATCAATCCAAATGTTGTACTAGAAATTTTAAATGTATCTTCTAATGATTTAAGAGAATTATTAAGAAGTACAACATCTCCAATATCAACAGCAATATCACTGCCACTACCCATAACTATACCTATATCTGCCCCAGCTAACGCTAAAACATCATTAACACCATCACCAACCATAACAACTGTTTTTCCATCTTTATGAAGCTGAGTAACATAATTAGCTTTATCTTCTGGTGTCTGTTCATATAAGAAGCTCTCTACTTTTATCTCTTTAGCTACTTTTTTTGCTGCAAGTTCGTTATCTCCAGTTAGCATAATAGTTTTAATGCCTCTTTTACTTAAATTTACTATTAATTCTTTAGCTCCAATTTTAATCTGATCACTCAACTCATAAATTGCCACTATACTACCATCAATTGCAAAATAAAAAATAGTATTATCACTACTATATGATACTTCTATATTATTATCACGCATAAGTTTTAAATTACCGCCAAATATTTTACTATTTTTATACTCTGCACTAATTCCAAGTGCTGGAATATGAGAAAATTCATCAAATAAAATATCTGCTATATTTTCATTCTCTTCTTTTAAATAATTATATATCCCACATGCCACTGGATGATTTGAAGATTTAACAAGAGCATAAAGCAGTCGTTTATCAAACTTTTGTAAATTTTGTTCATTTATAACTTCTGGTTTTCCTACTGTAATAGTTCCAGTTTTATCTAAAAGTAGAATATCTGCTTTTGCCATTGTCTCTAACTGGGCAGCTTCTTTAAAAAGTATCCCTTTTTTTATGCCTATACTAAGACCAACCAAAGTTGCCACCGGTGTTGCTAAAGCCAAAGCACATGGACAAGCTATTACAATAACCGATATAGCAATCATAAAAGACAATTCAAAATCACCTGAGTATAAAAACCAAGCTATAAATGTTAAAAGTGAAATAATCAATATAGTGCTTGAAAAATATTCACTTAATTTATTTGCCATCTGCTGAATTTTAGGTTTTTTAGTTATCGCAGATTCTAAAAGTGACATAAGATTTGATAGTGTTGAATGTTCAAAATCTTTAGTTACACTAAAATGTATATCTGCATCAATACTAACAGTGCCACTTATAACAACATCCCCAACACTCTTATATATAGGATTACTCTCTCCGGTAAGACTTGACTCATCAAAAGAGCCACTGCCCTTTAAAATCTCTCCATCAAGCAAAATTCTTTCTCCTGTTGAGACAACAACAGTATTGCCAACCTCTACATCATCAAGCTTACATGAAACGATAGAACCATCTTCTACAATATTGACTTCACTAGGAAGATTTTTACCAATTATATCAAGAGCATCTGCTGCATTTTTTTTACTTAAAACTTCTAAAAACTTACCTATAAGAACAAAAGTAATAATCATACTCACAGAATCAAAATATGCTTCACCATCCTCAGCGACGGTAATATATATTGAGTATATATATGTGAACAACGCCCCAGTTGCCACAAGTAAATCCATATTTACAACTCTTGTTTTTAGCCCAAAATATGCACCCCTAAAAAAGACCCAGCCACTATAAAAAAGAACAGGTGTTGCAAGAACTCCCTCAGCTACATTTAAAACCGTCTTCATATCTTGTGCTATTCCTGTGAAATATCCAGCATATTGAGCAACTGCTATCCACATTATATTCATAGTACCAAAAAGAGCTACTGACATCTTAAGGTAATACTCTTTTCTCTCTTGATTTGCACGAGCTTCTTGGATTGAGGCATCATAAGGAAAGGCGTTATAACCAATCGCACGAATCATATCTATGATACCAGATAATTTTACTACATCATCAGCCCAAACAATAGTAGCCTTATTATTTGTATAATTTATATTTGCTTCAATCACTCCATCCATTTGATGAAGTGCTTTTTCATTTAACCAAACACAAGCTGAACAGTGAATACCCTCTATAACTAAAGAGACTTCGCTAAAACCATCACTATCTATTTTTACAAATTTATCATAAAAGGCAGGAGAATTAAAATTAGATGAATCTTCATACTGTCCAGTTTGTGGCGTTAGCTTAGTGTTGCCAGCTTTTTCATAAAAACTATCTAATCCCTCTTCATTAAGTAGATGATAAACACCTTGGCAACCATTACAACAAAAGTAGTGTTCACCATCTTTTATCATCACTGACTCATTAAATTCCAAGTGACAGTGAGTACAAGCTATATTATTCGACAAGTTCAAACTTCCCTAATTTTTGATTTTTTTGAATCTTAGCCCATGGTTTAGTATGCCCATTCATACAGATATAAACCCCACTTTCAGTAAGAGCCTTTGAAAAACCAATTGCTATCCCAAGATTAACTGAAGCTTCTAAATTATCTATTTCAAAAGGTTTCATAGCACCCGTTAAAATAATCTTTCTATCATCAAAAACTTCCGATAAAAATTCTGCCGTTATACTCATCGTATCCGTACCATGTATAATTATAAATGTATCATCTTTTGATTCCATTATAATATTTGCCAACATTTTTCTATCGTTAATATCCAGCTCCAAACTATCTTTATAGATAACACCGGCCAAATCATACTCTGAATCTACATACTTAACTATTTTATCAAGTGCATAGTTGTCATAAGGAACTTCCAGTTCACCATTTAAAGGATTATATCTCTTGTTAAAGGTACCACCACAATTTAGTATTAGCATCTATCTCTTCCATATTTCTTGTAATTTTGTAACTATTTTAGTTGCTTTTGAACTTTGAATAATTTTTAACTCATCAAATAGATATGTTTCTTTAAGCCCAGCATTTAAACCAGCTTCAATATCTCGTTCTTTGTCTCCAACTAAAATAGAATTTTCCAAATCTATATTAAAATCTTTTTTTGCTTCTAAAAGCATTCCTGCATGTGGTTTTCTACAACTACACTCACCTGAAATATCTGGATGATGAGGACAATAATAAACTTTTTTAATCTCAATACTGTTTTTTAAAAACTCATTCCTCATCCAAGAGTTTAAAATTGAAAAATCATCTTCACTATAATAACCTCTTGCAATTCCAGACTGATTAGTTACTATAAAAATATCATAACCAATATTTTGGTAATATTTACAAAGTTCAAAAATACCATCTATAAATTCAAAATCTTTTATTTTATAGAGATAATCTTTTTCAATATTTACAACACCGTCACGATCAAGAAAGAGAGCTTTTTTCAACTTATACCATTAGCAAAAATCTCTTTTTCAATAATATCACATAAAATATGCCCTATCAATATATGAGATTCCTGTATTCTAGGTGTAGAGTTAGATGGAACTATCAATGCAATATCTGCCATTTGAGCCATCTTACCACCATCTTTACCCACAAGTGCAACACTTAATATATTTTTCTTTTTTGCTACTTCAAAAGCATTGATAAGATTTTGTGAATTACCAGAGGTTGAAATGCCGATAAATATATCTCCACTCTGCCCCATTCCATCTAATTGGCGAGAAAAAACTTGGTCATATCCATAATCATTTCCAATAGCAGTAAGATTAGAAGTATCAGTAGTAAGAGCAAGAGATGCAAGTGAAGGTCTATCAAAACCATATCTACCGACTAATTCAGCTGCAATATGTTGTGCATCAGCAGCACTGCCCCCATTACCAGCTAAAATAGTTTTACAACTACCTCTATAGAGTTCAACACACTTTTTAGAGACCTCTTCTATTTTATTTAGTAAATCACTATTCCCATAGATTGCTTGTTTGGTTTCATAAGATTTTTTTATTTGATCTTTAATATATTCTTTCATATTAGTTCCTAAAAAATTAATATAAAATAATAACATATAAATGATTTCTAAATAGCAAAAGTTCAATAAAAATAGAAGTAATAAGTAAAAGTATGATTCATAATATAAAAAAGGTTAATAAAAAGACAAACTAGGCAGCGACCTACATTTCCACAGATGAAATCTGCAGTATTATCAGCGATGAGAGGCTTAGCTTCTGGGTTCGGAATGGGACCAGGCGTTTCCCTCTCTCT
>JAYELK010000018.1:0-1105 GCA_034717415.1 Campylobacterota bacterium
AGATTAGATCTGTTTGAAAAAAGTAGGACTCCTCTTTATGGTCTGTATCGACTTGTCCAGCCGGATGAAGTTCTTCTACTTGTTGTTCATATCTGTTGTAGCCAGTTAGGAGGACTATGTTATTGTTTTTATTTAGAGAATTTTTATAAGATAGTTGTGTAAATATTGAAGTGTTTATATTGTTGTATTTGCTTATCTTTTCATCAAGCACACCAAATGCACCATAAGCATTTCCTGCATCTGATCTTTTGATTCTGCTAAGAAATGAAAAATGCTCATCTTTGATATTTATACCGACTGAGTAATCTTTTAAGTGTCTATCATTATCGCCATCATATGTAGAAGGATTAGGTTCTACTTTAACGCTCTTATCATTTTTTTGATAGTATCCGTCTAAATCAACTCTAAACTCTCCAAGATTTGTAGAAACTACTGCACCAGCTTTGGAACTATTGTAACTTCCTCCAGAGAGAAAAACTCTGTTTTTAGAACTATCTGTAGAACTCTTTGTGATGATATTTATAACACCACTGATAGCACCAGAACCATAAAGAACAGAACCTGCACCCCTAATAACCTCTATGCGTTGTATCATCTCAATAGGAAAGTCCAAATAGTGATAGATAGAACCACGGTATGCATTGTTGATAGTTACTCCATCAATCATCAACTTAACTTCACCCTTTTGAGTGACTCCACGAAAGACAACAACTGGTACTCCGGTAGCTTCTTTTTTAAGTTGAACACCCGGAACTAATCCAAGAGCTTCAAAAACATTTTCAATACCAAGCTTTTGCAGTTTTTTACTACGAAGAACGGTAACAAAAGATGGGGTGTCATCAATGTTAAGTTTTGTTTTTGTAGCTATCTCACTGACTTCATCTAAACTTTGGAGTAGATCTGCTTCAAAATTAAACTCATCAGCCACCAAAAAACTATAAACGAACACTATAAATACAAGATACTTCATAATAACACCTTTTAATATGATTTATTTTTGTTATTGTATCCGAAAATCCCAAATAATTCCATAACATTCTCCATACTTCCAAATTCATAAAAAACTCATCTTTTTGAATCTGGAAACACTTCAATCAGGCTATGA
>JAYELK010000019.1:0-5500 GCA_034717415.1 Campylobacterota bacterium
ATATTGTATCACATTTTGCTATATACTAAAACTATGCTATAATTTTGTCAGTTGGGACAAATGAGGAGCTGTATCTCCCCATAAGCTTTTAATATAATTTTGATTCTAAAAGAATCAGAACTATAACAATTATGATTGCGAGTCGCATTGTTATATCCTTTAGTTAAAGGCTGACCCTGTCCCACCTTCTCCTTTAGAACGTAAAATTCATAACCAGAATTTTTGCACAACACAACAACCAATCAAATCGCCAACTGACAATCTGATTTTAATATAATTCATTTAAATCTTCTAAAAATATGACAAATTGTCATAAAATTTTAAAAATTTAGGTTTTTACTCTCTCTAATCTATCTGCTTCTTGAGCCTTATATAGCTCTGCACAACCTTTTGAAAGTTCACGGATTTTAAGTATATAGTTTTGTCTCTCTGTTTGACTTATCGCTTTTCTTGCATCTAAGATATTAAAAGTATTTGAAGCCATCATACACAAATCATAAGCCGGTAGTGGCAGTCCAGCTTCTAAGGCTTTTAGACACTCCTCACTTTTTGCGTTAAAATCTGAAAATAGCATATCTGTATCTGCTACTTCAAAGTTATACTTGGAGAATTGGATTTCACTCTCTTTATGTACATCTCTATAATAAGTAGTTCCATGCTCATTCTGCCCCCAAACGATGTCAAAAATATTATCAACACCTTGAAGATACATCGCAAGTCTCTCTGTTCCGTAAGTTATCTCAACTGCAACAGGATTACACTCGATTCCACCAACTTGTTGAAAGTAAGTAAACTGTGTAACTTCCATACCATTGAGCCAAACTTCCCAACCAAGACCCCAAGCACCAAGTGTTGGCGACTCCCAATTATCCTCTACAAAACGAATATCATGCTGTGAAACATCAAGACCAAGATACTCTAAAGATTTTAAGTAAAGTTCTTGAATATTATCCGGTGATGGTTTTATAAGTGCTTGAAACTGATAGTAGCTTCCAAGTCTATTGGGATTTTCACCATATCTTCCGTCTGTTGGTCTTCTTGATGGTGCAACATAAGCTGTTGCCCAAGGAGTAGAATCTAATGAACGAAGAAAAGTTGCAGGATGAAAAGTTCCTGCTCCTGCTGGAATATCATAAGGCTGAACTATATTACACCCCTGTTTCATCCAAAATTCTTGTAATTTTAAAAGCATCTCACTAAAAGTTATCATATCTATTTACCTTAATTTTTTTCTTTTTTCTAAAAAAACTTTGTTTTTTAAGCTTTAGGGGGTTGTAGGGACACTTGTGTCCATGCTACTATGATGGGCTTTGCTCATTCTAGTAAATTTATAGTGTATTATACCATTTTACAAACTATATCGCCTACCTCTTGACCTAAAGAATCAGCGACAACTTCACACTTAACTTTTAGTAAAAAACAGATATTTTTTCTGTGTGTTGGACTTAAACACTCGTAATTACCCATACCTTTGGATATAACTAAATCAGCCTCATCAAAAAGTTGCTTTGCATGTAGATTTGCCCTTGAATAGGTAAAACCAGGCGTATTTACACCACTGTCAACCAAGTTACAAAGTTTATCAAATCCACATGCCAAGGCTTCTTTCATTGTTACATCATTGATAATTGGATTTCCCCTTACCATATATGAGTAGTTGGCTTGTGGAAATAACTCTTTTAAAGTCTCAACAAACATATAGTCAAAAATATGTTCTCCGACATTATCCCCGAGTATCACAACGCTCTTGGCATGTGAAAGTTCATCTTCTAATGTTTTAAAATCATCATGCCCGAACTCTGTATCAAAAACTTTTTCCAATTCCTCTTCTAAATCAAACTGAACGGCAGCTGCTAAATCTATAACATTTCCTGCAACTGCAATCTTTGTAGCTGTTAAAAGTTTATCTTGGCATGTGGAAAGTTTCTCTTTTAAGAGGGGTACAAAAGAGAGTGATTTTTGAGTTGAAAGTTCTTTCACCTCATCATAAATATCTTCTTTATTAGCAATTATTGCCATTTTTTCATAAACAGAAGACGCTATTTCAGGGGGACTTAAAAGAAAGGAAAAATCTCTACTCATCTCTTGGATAGCAGTTTTTAATTCACTTGATAGTTCTTCGTTTGCCTCTATAGCTTGGGCAACTTTCAGACTTTGATTGATTATACACTCAACGCAAGTTTCATTTATTTTCATATTGTATAAACCTTATATTTCTCAAAAAACTTGTTTTTTTGTAGCTTTTAAATATGCTAACCAATGGCATATTCCATGCTAAGGGGGTTGTAGGGACGCTAGTCCATGCCGTTATAATGAGCTTAGCTCATTATAGACTATTAAGTTGTATGCTCTTGAATCGCTTTATTCCACATAAGTTTGTATTTTCTTCTCATAAATTCAACTTCTTGTTGTGAAAGTTTAAGCTGTTCTTGCAGAGTGTGGATAGTTTTTCTATCTTCATCATAAAGTTCTTGAAGTGAAGAGAGTGCCTCTCTTAAAAACTCATTTTCAACCTTTATGGCTTCAATAGTCTCATCTTTTGAATCAAGAACTTTTTCATGAAGATTTATGATAGTACCTATGGTTTTTTCTACAAACTCAGGTTGAACAATCATCTCATGAGTGTTATGAGCAGAGAGAACTTTAAGTTGAGCAGGTATAACTTCCCCTGCACCTTTTGACGGATCAATCATTCTTACACCATCTTCAACTTTTATAGTAAGTTTTCCTCGCTCAATAAGTTCTTCAATAGAACTCATATCTAAACCGGTTAACGCACTATACTCTTCTTCACTCATCCACTTCATTTAAAAACTCCTCCGTTTTTCTCAAAAAACTTGTTTTTTGCAGCTTTTAGATATGCTAACCAATGGCATATTCCATGCTAAGGGGGTTATCCTATAATAGTCTCTATCTCTAAAGAGTCCATCTCAACTTTTTTAGCTTTAGCAATTCTATCTTCTTTTAGTTTGATAGCTAACTCTTCATTACCAAGTGCTAGTATCTGCATAGCTAAATAAGCAGAGTTTATCGCTCCAGCTTTTCCTATAGCAACTGTAGCAACTGGCATTCCAGCTGGCATCTGAACAGTTGATAAAAGAGCATCGATCCCACTCAAAGCAGAAGCACTCATCGGAACACCAATAATAGGCTTAACTGTTTTAGATGATAAAACACCTGCTAAGTGTGCAGCCATACCGGCAGCGGCGATAAAACATTGAGCACCTTTACTCTGGGCTTCTTTAATATACTCTGCTGTTCTCTCAGGTGAACGGTGAGCAGATGAGATAATCATCTCATAACTAACACCAAACGCCTCTAGCGTATTTGAACACGATTTCATTACCTCATAATCACTTTTTGAACCCATTACTATTGAAACAAATTTCATTTAACCTTTTCCCCTTTAAATATTTTTGAAATTATACACTATTTTTATTTCTTTGGAGATGTTCCCATATTTTCATGAGAGGGAACTCTTAAGAATGTATATGCCGGCATCTGTGTTGGAAGGGTTATAGGATTTATATTTCCACTATGAACTTCATCCCAAACTTTTCCTTTTTTAGATAAAAGTTGTTTAAATTTCATATAAAATCTTCCATCTCTCTCATAAGTTGAACCGATTTCATTATCTACTATCTCTATATCAAAATCCAAAGGAGCTACAATTTCAAGCTCATCATTTGGCAGAGTTTTATACTTACATAAGAAATATCCACCACTTTCATCTACCACTCCACTAACCTGATGAGTTCCAAGTTGCATACTAAAATCTAAACTCTGTGTATCATGTTTTTCAAATGGACGAGAAACCAAGTAAGCATCTGTATATCCACGATTTTGCAGAGATTGTAGTTCATACTGATACTTATCACTATCTAACTTCCCATCATAGTAATCATCTATTGCCATTCTATAAGCTTTTGCTGTTACTGCTGCATAGTAAGCTGTTTTTGTTCTACCCTCTATTTTTATAGAATCGACTACTCTTGCATCAAGAATTTCCTGCATATGTGAAGCAAGATTCAAATCTTTTGAGTTCATAATGTAAGTACCGACTCCCTCATCCTCTTGAAGTTTAAAAAGTGTTCCTGTTTCAGGATTGGCTGCATAAATATCATAAGAAAACCTACAATCATTAGCACAACTTCCACGGTTTGGAACTCTACCACTTTGCAAAGTTGAGATAAGACATCGTCCACTGTATGCAAAACACATAGAACCATGTACAAAAACCTCTAACTCCAAATCTGGCAACTCTTTTTTTATCTCTTTTAAATCTTTTAAAGAAATTTCACGAGCAGTAATAATTCTAGTAGCTCCCATATCATAGTAAATTTTGGCATCCAAAACATTCATAACATTTGCTTGAGTTGATAGATGTAGTGGCATGTGAGGAACTAAGTCATGACATAGTTTTAGCACTCCCGGTGTCGCAACTATAAAGGCATTAGGATTTAACTCTGCCATTGCCAAGATGTGTTTTTTAAGAAGATTAAGTTGAGAATTAAAAGGAAAACCGTTTATAGTTACATAGACTTTTTTACCTCTGGCATGTGCATAAGCTATACCCTCTGCAAACTCTTCCATACTAAACTCTTTACCACTCCTTATGCGAAGTGAAAAGTGACTAACACCACCATAAACGGCATCAGCACCAAAGTCAAAGGCAATTTTTAGTTTTTCTAAAGTTCCCGCAGGAGATAAAAGTTCTACTTTTTGCATTATTTCGCAAACTGATCTAAAAGTGCTTCAATATCATCAGTTGAAGCTAGTTCATTATGCGTATCTCCAACGATGTGTGTAGCAGATGAAACTCTCTTATCATCATCAATTTTACCTTCAAATAGCGTATTCATATATTTAGACAAGGCTCTCATAACATTTATAACTCTTTCAATTTTTTGACGATGAATATCTTGATACTGCATAATATCCATAACACTCATAATAGAATCGCCACTATTTTGAAGAACTTCCAGTGCATCATTTGCTTCACCAACTGCTGATTCATTTTTAGACAGTTGTGTATTAAATGCTTCAACATCAGGAAATTTTTTGCTCAAAGTTGTAAAAAGTTCTATATTTGAGTTTATAACTTCAATAATTGAGTTTAAATTTTCCTCTTTATCCATTAAATCATTGCTAATATTTTCAATAATGTCAAAAATCTCACTAGCTTTCTCTTCACTCTCTTTTGTAACATCATCAAGCTGATGAACCATCTTATTCTCATCAGTCGCCGGTAGTGGCCAGTGATGAGAAGTTTCATCACTGTAACCAGCCGGCATATCTTCATCTTCAACATCTTCAGAATCAGCAGACTCTTCTACATCTGCCACTGATTCCTCTACGCTTTCCTCGTCAAGATCATCTATATTCCCACTCATCAACGCATCTAATTCTTCTTGAGTCATAAAAGTATCTCCATCTATAAAATTTGGTAAATCTATTAATAATAAAGTATAATATCATAAAATAACTATAAATAGAGAAA
>JAYELK010000020.1:0-5478 GCA_034717415.1 Campylobacterota bacterium
TATTTTTATTCCTAAGAATCTACTTATTTCTGGCATGAATATTCCTAATGGTTTTAATATACACAATTATATCAAAATTCTATAATTTGTATGGTTCTAGTAATTCTTTATATTTTGCTGGTATTTGGTTTAAGTGTCTAAAGCCTTTGTTATCAACAGCTTTTTTATATATTGGAATTTTATTTAATAGTTCATCGTGTGGATACAAATATGTTTCATTGTTCTCTCTAAAGCAAATATAAATATTTCTTGGCATGTGGAAATTTTCACATGCCAAATGAGTTAAGCTTTTAACTCTTTTACAAACTCTGCAATTCTTGCAATTCCATCACGAATAGTATTAATATCAGTAGCAAAACTAAGTCTAAAGTAGCCTTCACTTCCAAATGCAACACCTGGAACTACTGCCACAAGTTTTTTGTCTAGTAACTCTTTAGCAAATGTAAGTGAGTCATCGCTTACTTCTTTGATATTTACAAATAGATAAAATGCACCATCAGGTTTTAAAACACTTAGACCATCTATCTCATTCATAAGTTTAACAGCTTCATCACGACGCTCTATAAATGCTTTTCTCATCATAGCTATATCAGCATCAGCACTACCATCAAGACCGGCAATAGCTGCCATTTGTGTAATAGAGTTGATGTTTGATGTACTTTGAGACTGTAGCTTTTTAGTAGCTTTGATAAGTTCTGTATCTGCACTCGCCATATAACCAAATCTCCAACCAGTCATAGCAACTGATTTACTAAGACCATTGATAGTTACAGTTCTTTTGAACATATCTTCACTTACTGATGCGACAGAAGTAAATTCACCCTCATAAGTAAGTTTTTCATACATCTCATCAGATGCAACAATGATGTCAGTTCCCTCTAAAACTTTTCCAAGTGCTATAAGTTCATCTTTACTATAGATAGAACCTGTAGGGTTTGATGGGGTAGTTAAGATCAGCATTTTAGTTTTAGTAGTTATAGCCTCTTTTAGCTGGGCAGGTGTGATTTTAAAACCATCTGTATCGTGAGTTTCAATCTCAACAACTTTACCACCACAATACTTAACCAATTCAGGGTAAGTAACCCAGTAAGGAGCAGGAATGATAACTTCAGCACCATCTTCGATAGTTGCAGCAAAAAGGTTAAAGAGTGAGTGCTTAGCTCCATTGTTTACCATGATTTGGTTTGGAGCGTAAGTCAGGTTATTGTCCCTTTTTAGTTTGTGTGCAATAGCTTCTCTTAAAACAGGGTAGCCATCAACAGGCGTATATTTTGTATAGTTGTTGTTGATTGCGTCTATGGCAGCATCTTTTATAACTTGTGGTGTACCAAAGTCAGGTTCACCGGCAGAAAAACTAAGAATGTCCTTACCTTGTGCTTTTAACTCTCCAGCTAGTGTGGTAATGGCAATAGTGATTGACTCAGATAGTATATTTACGCGTTTAGTTAGCATAAGTGTTTTCCTTTTTTTTAGCATGACAATCCCTATGGAATTATTTGGAATAATGAAAACATTATACTGAAATTATGATATATTTTAGCTTTTCATCGCTCTAATAAATGATTCATAGATATGTTCTAGCTCTAAATCTTGCTCTAGTACATCTTTGTTGTCCTCAACCAATATATGCTCTAAAACTGCAACCCTCTTAAGTAGATACTCAAACATCTCTTTGTTGATATTTGGAAGCATATTGTGCATAAACGGATCTTTACAACGACCTTTTTCTATGACATGAGCAGGAATACCGATGGCAGTTGCATTGTCTGGTACTTCTCTTACAACAACAGAGTTAGCCCCAATTTTTGCATCCTCTCCTATGGTTATATTTCCAAGCACTTTTGCACCGGCACCGATAACAGCACCTCTCTTAACAGTAGGATGTCGTTTTCCATGTTCAAGAGAAACTCCACCAAGGGTTACAGCTTGATAGATAAGTACATCATCTTCTATGATAGTAGTTTCACCAATTACAACACCAGTTCCATGGTCTATAAAAACTCTTCTGCCGATTACTGCAGCTGGATGAATATCGATGTTGGTTAATATTTGAGTTAAACCCATAATGATTCTGGAAAATCTTTTAAAGTTGGCTTTATAGAGTTTGTGAGCAACTCTATACCAAGCTATAGCCCAAACACCGGGGTAGTTAAAAATAAATTCAAATTTTGAACTTAGAGCAGGGTCATTTTTATAAGCATTTGAAAAATCTTCTTTTATATCGGCATAAAGTCCCATCTGAGTTCCTAATTTGTTGTTCGTAGATAACCGTTTTGTTCTAAAAAGGTTTCAAGTTTTGCAAGTGTATCATCTTTTTCTTGTTCTGTTATAAAATCACTTTGAACTAGATCACTTTTAAGTTTGTCTAAAATTTTATCTCTGTTGTAACCGATAGAATCCAAGATAGTTAAAACACTCTTTGATTCAACTGCATTAACTATGTTGTAACCGTTATCATCAATATCTATAGTATATTCACTTGGATGTGTAAAAAGGTTATGTTGCATGCCAAGAGTTTCCTGATAAGCACCTACATTAAAAAATCCTAAAAAGTACTCCTCTTCATCCAAGTTTATGTCATGTAGATATAGTGGCTTATATGGGTTGAAGCCTATCTCTCCATCACTGTCACAGGTAATGTCCCAAAGTGAGGCAGCACGAAGTGGTTGTGTTTCTAAATGGTGTATAGGCATTATTGGAAAGTGTTGATTTAGACCCCAGTAATCAGGCAGACTTTGAAAGATAGAGGCATTGATAAGGTATCTCTCTTGCAGACTTACTTGTAGTTGTTCTAACTCATTTGTTGGATATGCAGAACTCATATAGAGTGCTTTTTTGATGATGTTATGTACTAAAATTTCAGCATTTGAACGGTCTTGCAGGTCTATATAGCCCAAATCAAAAAGAGTTAAAAGAGACTCTATGTGGTCAAGTGCATCATGAAGATATTCAATGCAGTTTTTATGATTTAAAAGTCTATTTAACTCTATTAGTTCCTCTATGAGTGGGGGGTTACTCTTTTTAAAGTTTAGAAGTTTTTCTCTATAGTCTTGTGTAAAAAGTTCTAAAACGGGAGTGATTAGAACAGCATGTGAAGCCACTATAAAACGACCTGATTCTGTGAAAATATCAGGGTGTTTAACATTTTTGGCATTCATAATCTCACCAAGCAAAAAGACTACAGAACTTGAAAACTCTTCTATAGAGTAGTTGTGAGACTTGGCATGTGAGTGTTGGTCATACTCTACGGCTAAACCACCACCGATATTGATGCTTTTTAGTGCAGATGCACCCATTTTCTTGAGTTCTGCATAGATATTTCCAGCCTCTCTTAATGCTCGTTTTATTGGTGCAATATCAGCCATTTGAGAACCTATATGAAAGTGAATCATATGTAGGTTGTTTATAAGGTTTGTCTCTTTAAGAAGAGTTATCGCTTCGATGATTTCTGTAGATGTTAAACCAAATTTTGCATCCATACCACCACTTTTAGCCCAAGTGCCACTTCCTGTAGAGTGTAGTCTAACCCTTATGCCTATATATGGAACTTTTAGGTTACACTCTTTTGCCACTTCTATAATAGTTTCTAATTCACCAAGTCCCTCTATTGTCAGAGTGATATTGTGTCCACTTTGTGCAGCAATAAACCCGAGAGTTATCATCTCTTTGTCTTTAAAGCCATTTACAGTAATGTTGGCACCTTTTGGAGTTTTACTCATAGCTAAGATAAGTTCTGCTTTACTTCCTGCTTCAAGTCCGTAGTTAAACTCTCTTCCTTGAGTTATAACAGCTTCTATGGCATGTGGAAACTGGTTTACTTTTAGAGGAAAAACAGCATTAAAAGAGCCTTTATAATCATTTTCTTTTATAGCTTTATCAAAGTATGAGTAGAGATTTCGTATCTGTTTTTTTACCAGATGAGGAAATCTAAGTAAAATAGGTCCTTTAACATCGTTTGAGCGAATTTCCTCGGTGATTTGAAGCAGAGAGGGCATAGACTTGTAGTTTAGTTTAAGTTGTCCATACTCTACAATAAAGTTTTTGTTTGACCAGATATCAAGACCAAAATTTTTCATTAAAATTCCGTTAAAGGTATGGTGCTTTCACTTTTATTTTCTAAATCTTTAACCCAAATAGTATTGTTTTTTATCTCATTTGTACCGATAACACAGCAAAATTTCACATTTACTTTGTCAGCACTTTTTAGATGGTTTTTAAGATTTTTAGCTTTGTAGTCACATATAGCTTTTGTTGTTGCTCTTTTTTTGTGAGTTAAACTTACTATTAGATTAACAGCTTCTTCATCCATTGCTCCAAGATAGTAACCCTCTCTTGATAGTTCTGGCATTTTGATTAACTCCATTAGTCTCTCTATGCCTACTGCAAAACCGACAGCAGGAGTAGGGCGACCATCTAAAAACTCTACAAGTTTATCGTAACGACCACCACCGGCTATGGCACTTTGACTTCCTATCTCATCACTTACAAACTCAAAAGCAGTTTTAGAATAGTAGTCTAGTCCACGAACTAGGTGGGTATCAATTTCATAAGCTATATTGCTACTATCTAAAATCTTTTTTAGTTTTTCAAAATCTTCTTGACACTTAGGACATAGGTTATCTGTAAGTTTTGGTGCATTTTTATAAAGTTCTTGGCATGTAGAGTTTTTACAGTCCAAAACTCTGATAGGGTTTGTACCTTTTCTTCTGGTGCAATCTTGGCAAATTTTATCTTCATTCTCTTGTAAAAATTTAACTAAAGAGTTACGATATGGAGGCATACACTCTTGACAACCAAGAGAGTTTAGTTGAAGTCTGTAACCAATTCCAAGTCTCTTTAAGATGTCACTTGTCATCATAATCATAGTAGCATCTTCATAAACGCTCTCAACTCCAAAACTCTCAACACCAAACTGGTGAAATTGTCTTAGACGACCTTTTTGTGGTCTTTCATAACGGAACATAGAACCATGGTAGAAAAAACGGTGAACTCCACCAGCTTTATCTAGTTTTTTCTGGATAAAAGCACGAACTACACCTGCAGTTCCCTCTGGACGAAGACAGACATCATTATTACCCTTATCAATAAACTGATACATCTCTTTGCCGACTATATCACTGCTCTCACCGACAGAGCGTTTAAAAAGGGAAGTCTCTTCTAAAAGTGGAGTCTCTATAAAATGATAACCATACTTTTGTGCCACATCCGTAGCTGTGTTTATGAAGTAAGTAAATCTCTCATAATCCTCACTTAAGATATCGTTCATCCCTCTTAGCGATTTAATCATTTTTGCCCTTTAGTTATATTGATGAAAGGATACCATTTTTTATCTTTTTTTTGATTTACAGTACAAACCCAAATAATTCCATAACATTCCCCACACCTCCAAATTCATAAAATTTCATCTTTTTTTAAATCCAGATGCACCTAAAAAGGTTAGAGAATTAGACTTTACATCTTTTCAACTCCAATAGTTTT
>JAYELK010000021.1:0-25256 GCA_034717415.1 Campylobacterota bacterium
ACATATTTCGTTACCTAATATGCACAATGCTCGATACTAGGCTCTTACTATAAGACTACCTAGGTTGGACTAAACACTTTAAAATGTCGCACCAACAAGTAAGTGCCGATTTATCTTGGCACACATACTTTGCATTTTAACATAATTAAAATTTAAAAAACTGTATACTCAAAATGCAAAGAAACTGCTTATATTTAGAGATGACTTTAAGTCTCTATCTCTAGGACTACAGTGACCATAGCACTTATTTCTAGCATCTCTTTGTGTAAAAGTGTAGTTAGTTTTTTATCAATTATTCTTTTATTATCTATCGTTCTAATTTGGTCACATAGTATATCGCTTGTTTGTTCTAAAGCATCTCTGGAATTTATCTTGTATCTAAGTGGATAGGTATTTTCAATTACTTTAGTGGATAGTGGTAAAATAGTTGTAGTAGGATGACCTATGCTGTTTAGCATATCTGTTTGAAAAATCAGTACAGGTCTTAGTTTACCAACTTCATTGCCTTTTCTTGGATTTAGTCTTGCTAGATATATTTCACCTCGTTTATACATCTTCCAAACCATCCCAAATAGTTGTTTCAAACTCATCTACCAAAGATTCTGTTACCTCTCTAGTTTTTAAAGATGCAAGTTTAATCTGTTTCTTCAATTTTTCTTTTTCCAAAACACTTTTATAATGTACAACAGATGTACGAATAAGTTCACTCTTGGTAGTACCCAAACTTTTTACCATCTCATTTAACATTTCAAAAAAATTATCGTCAGATTTTAGTGTAATAGTATGCATAAATATCCTTTACAGTATTGTAGCATAATTGGTATTACTAAAGTAATATCTAAAGGGAACCTCTAAAATAATTCTATAAGGATTTATTATGCTCATACACTTATTAACTACCGAAAAATTTATAGAAAAACCCTGGTATTTTTCTTATTTTAGTTCGAGTTAGTGCTAAAGAACCTTTTTCAACTTTGCCACTTGTTAGAGTTGTTCCGGCTGCTATCAATACATCATCTTCTATGGTTACAGGTGCTAGGAGTTGGCTGTCACTTCCTACAAAAACATTTTTACCTATGATAGTTTTAGATTTTTTGATACCGTCATAGTTGCAAGTGATAACACCAGCACCTATATTTGTACCCTCATCAACTTCTGCATCACCTATATAGCTAAGATGTCCAGCTTTTACACCTTTTAGAGTTGATTTTTTAACCTCTACAAAGTTTCCTATATGTGTGTTTTCTATGCTTGATAGTGGGCGAAGGTGTGCTAATGGTCCCACATCTGAATCTATAACTATGCTATCTTCAACAACACTTCCAGATTTTATATGAGAGTTTTTTATAAGAGTATTTCCAGTTATGCGACAACCATTTTCTACTATACATTCACCCTCAAACTCTACTCCCTCTTCTATGAAGATAGTTGATGGTAGTTGCATGATAATACCGTTGTTCATATGTGTAGTTTTGATTCTATCTTGCATTATTACTTCTGAATCAGCTAAATCTTTTTTAGAGTTTACACCCTTAAACTGCTCTTCATCAACTAACAAAGGAGAGATATTGAGACCATCTGCTTTAGCCATAGCTATAACATCTGTTAGGTAGTACTCTGTTTGTGCGTTATCGTTACTTAGTTGTGGAATATACTTCTCTATTACACTTTTTGAAAAGGCATAGATACCTGCATTTACCGTTGTAACTTTTAGTTCATCAGGAGTTGCATCTTTTTGTTCAACTATTCGTTGAACCTGCCCATCTTCTATAACAACACGACCATAACCATCAGGATTTTCTAAATCAAAGATAGACATAATGATGTCAGAACTGTTTGTTATAAAGCCCTGAAGTGCATCGGCAGTTACAAGAGGCATATCACCATTTAAAACCAAGACCTTATCGTTTTTTACCTCTATATCCATCATTGCCCCACCAGTTCCAGGGAATTTGTCAGCATCTTGAATCACAAAGTTTATATCATTAAAAAAAGCATTCATTTGCTCTATAACTCTCTCTTTTTGGTGAGCAACTACTACTGTAATATCATTGGAAATCTCTTGTGAAGCTTTTATGATGTGAAAAAGCATAGGTTTTCCACTGATGTTGTGAAGTACTTTTGCTTTTGGAGATTTCATACGGCTGCCTTTTCCAGCAGCTAAGATTATTATGCTTATGTTATTTTTGTTCAAGTTTGTTCCTCATTTTGGAGTAGATAAATAGTGTAGATAGAGTTCCTACCAGTATACCGGCAAATAGATCACTTAAAAAGTGGTCATTTGCTAAAAGTCTGCTACTTGCCATAATCACTGCACCAGATAACCATAGATAGATATATCTTGGAAAAAAGATAGTTAAAAATGTGAAAAATGCGAAGACTGTTGTTGTATGCCCTGATGGAAATGATGTATAAGTAGTTGGAGCATCAGCTAAAGTAGTAGCATGGTACTTCATCTTTTGAACAAAGCCCATATCGAAATTAGCAAAAAGTAAAAATCCAAACTCATCTCCGTTATTTCTCATGCCCCATGGTCTTATTCTTCCAAAGATATGTTTTAAAAAGAGACTGATTAGACCTGAAAAGATATTTATATATAGTAAAAATAGAAATCTATTTGCATATAAACTATTTTTTTTGAAGTATTTAAAAACTACAAACCCTATGATTGCACTTCCTATATACCAGTGAGACTCGCCCCATATACTTATAAAATCGCCAATAGGCTCATAAGTTTTTGTATCTGCTAAAAAGAATTTAGCTATAGGAATATCTAGCATAAAGTATGAAAAAGTTATAAGTGTTATCAATGTTAGCATGTAGAGTATATATGTTTTTTTTGAAAATATCATCTTAGCCCCTGAAAGTTTTTACATCTTACTAACTCAATGGTGTTTACTTTGTTTGAGTTTAAAATTATATCGAAGTTGGCATGTGGAATTACTTCATCACACTTCATATATTTTTTTATATCTTTTTTAAAAAACTTAGTGTTTATAACTACTAAATCTTTTCCAATAGCACTATCTTTTTCCCAAATATCAAACTGATCATCTCTCTTGTCTATAAGATAGACTTGAGACTCATAGTTGTTATTGTAGTAGATAGCACGAGAAGCTAAAGTCCAGTTAGTAACAGCGATAGCCTCTTTTTGAGTGTTAGTTATCTCTTTATTTGTCTTTTTCATAATCTCATCCCAGCCATATATATCACGATGAAGTGATTGATAGTCTGGTTGTGGTATAAACTTAAAGCCAAGTTCCCCATAAAGGGTGGCACTTAAAATCAGACCAAAACCTATGGCAAATTTCAGATACTTTTTAGAGATGCTAAGTGTATAGTAAGTTCCAATAGGAATAAAAAGCATATAAAAAAGAGCTGACCAGTGAGGTAGGGCAGTTTTATATAAAGAGGCATAGGTAAAAAAAGCTATAAGAACTAAACCAAACAGAGCAGTTAAAAATATAGTAGGATTTTGGCTACGAAGTGCTTTATAAAGACCGAAATAAGCCAATGGCACTAAAAATGGGTTATATGCTCCTATTTGCGCACCAAGAGAGGTAAAGAATCCACTCCAATTAATCCCCTTATCTCCAACAACATGCTCACTTTGGTAGGCAAAACTTGACCAGTCGTTTTGAATATTCCAGATGATTACGGGGCTTATGATAATGAGTGCTATTAAGATTGATGGGATGATTTTTGGAGTGTAGAAAAGTTCATATCTTTTTTTAACAATAAAGTAGATGATGATAGGAACTATAAAAAGAACAGCTGTGTATTTTGAGAGCCCAGCTAGACCAAGTAAAATCCCTAGTAATATCCACATGCCAAGAGTATTGTTTTTTTCTATCTCTATAACTGTAAAAATAATAGGTAAGATAAGTAAAAAGAGCAGAGTATCAGGCATCAACATTACAAACAGAGCATTAAATAAAAAAGAGGCATGAAGTGCTAAAACTGCTACAAAAGCTTGAGTAGAGTTTTTATCTATATCGTAGATAAGTTTATAAATAAATATAGAAGTTATAAAACCTATGATGATAGCACCGATGCGAGAGCCAAACTCACCAGTTCCAAAGATAGAGGTAAAGATATACTGAACCCAACCAACTAAAGGGGGATGGTCAAAGTAACTCAAATCAAGATTTAAAGCGTAGATAACATAGTGAGCCTCATCTACTCCTAGTCCTGTCATTGGGGCTAGAAATAGCCTCAAAACGGCTACAAAAGATATAAAATATAAAAAGTTTATATGATCTTTAGCTGTTAAGTTCATCAAGCTTTGGTTTTAGAGTGTTAAATACCCACTCTGGAGTAATTATTTTGATACATTGGTTATCACTACAAGGTGTTTTTCTGTGGTTTGAAGCACTAACACATGGGCTACATGCCATACCTGCATAGATAGGTGTAGTTGGTCCAAGGGAGCTGTAAAGTGCAGGAGTTTCAGGTCCAAAAAGTACAAAAGTATGCATATCTGTTATGGAAGCAAAATGAGCAGGACCAGAATCATTTGTAAGCATAAATTTACTTACACTATAAAGTGCAGGAAGTTGTAAAAATTTAACTGCTCCGGCGAAGTTTATACATCTTTTGTCAGACACATAGTCAGTTAGAAGTTGTGCGCCATCTTTTTCAGCAGGAGCACCGGTTAAAAGGATTATGGCATGTGGATTATAAGAGAGTATCATCTTAATTACATCACCATAGTTCTCTTTGTCCCAGCGTCTTTGTGGAAGAAGGTCTGAAGCATTAGAGTTTACTAAAATAACAGGATTTTTATCTTTTTCAAAGCCCTCATAAGTTTGTGAGATAATAGCCACTACATCTTGTTTCTCTTCATCACTGATAGTAGCTTTAGCTATAACAATCTCATCATCAGGTATGATGCGTTTAGTGTATGGCAGTTGTACTTCATCAGTTAAAAGTGCATCCACAAGAGAGATAAAGTTTTTTGCTATGTGTTGGTGAGGGTTGTAGGTAACTTTGCGAGTCAAGAAGTCACCTCTGTAAAGTCCTTCATTGTGAAAAGCGTGAAAACCTACACAGTTTACTGCTCCACAACTAGCTGTTAGAAGAGCAGTGAAGCGAGAAAAAAGTTCTAAGTCTATAACAGAGTCTATCTCATTTTTACGACACCATTTTAAAAACTCTATAGCACTTAGGGCTAGATTTACTATAGAACTTTCATCAATAGTAAAGATATTTTCCTCTTTTACAGTTTCAAGAAGTTGAAGAGATACTTTGTTTTTAGAAAAAATTACAAAAAAGAGTTCTCCATCTATGCTTGCTTTTAGCTTTCTCATAGCAGGGTCAACGATAATGGCACTTCCCATCTCTGAAAGTTCTATTAGAAGTACATTTTTAGGTTTTATCTTTTTTGGTGGTACGAAAAATTGTATAGTTTTTTTGATTATTGTACCTATAAATGTTAGTGGAACACCTGCATAGTGGTCAATATTTCTCATTGTATCTACATTCATAAATTTCCTTTTTTTAAGTTGCTTTTTTACTTTTTACCCAGAAGTAAGCACCTGGGAATGAACTGATGATTAGAAGTAATCCGTAAAGAATACTCATAGCCAATACTTTGGTTTGATCTGCGCCAACTAGCATAAATATACCAATCATAGCACCCTCTCTTATCCCCCATCCAGCAAGTGAAATAGGTATAATAGTTAGTAGAAACACTGGAGGTACTGCTATTAGAAAGATTTGAAAAGAGATATGAAAATCTATACTAAGTGCTAGTGCATAAAGTGTTAGTACAGATAAAAAGTGTACCCCAATAGAGATACCTATGTGTTTAAAAAGTAGAGTTCTGTCTGAGTAAAGAGAGTTTAATCTTCTAGCTAAACGGTGAAAAAGATTTAGAAATTTATAGTTTGCTAAAAAAGTGATTTTTTCAAGATGAAATAAAACTGCAAAACCAGAGATACCACCTAAAGTTATAAGAATAATCAGAAGTGAAAAATCTTTATCAAAAGTTCCATAAAAAATAATAGTTGCCAAAAGGTTTAGAACCAAAAGACCAACAAGACCAACAATTCTATCGACAAAGATGCCATAAAAAGCATCTTTTTTATCATAGCCTTTTTGTGTGAGGTCTATAATCCTAACAGCGTCACCACCTATGCTACTTGGAAGAACTTGGTTGAAAAAAGTTCCTTTGAAGTAACTTTTCACATAGTATGAAACACTTTCATCAAAAACTAAGAGACGCATGATAAGTCGCCATCTATAGGCTGCAAGGTAGGTGCTACCAATCTGAAAGAGCAGAGCTATAAGTATAGTGCCACCGTGACTTTTTGCAAGGATATGTATAAGATTTTGAAAATCTACATACTGAAATAGAAAATAAAACATAACAGCAGTAATGATAAGTTTTATAATATTTTTCATATTTTACTCATAATTTAAATTGGTGTGATTTTATCTAAAATTTAATTAATAATCTATTTGACATTTGCTACTCTGTAAATATATAGAATTTTTTCGCCATCAATTCCTTTTTTAGAGACAGATTTATCAACAAGTTTTACATCTTTATATAACTTTTGAAGTCTTTTTTGTTTAGGATCAGTTGTTAAAACTAAACCATCTTTTAAAAAGTCATCTTTTCTCCACATGTCATATTGTGAAAAGCGTGTTTTTAGGGCTATATCTGTATCTGGATGATTTTTGAGGTAATATTTCAGATATGCAGCTATTGTTAAGTGGTCTCCATAGAAGCTATCACTTTCTTTGGCATGTGTTTGTAGAAGCTGTACGGCTTCTCTGTTTCCATACATTCTATCTTGAACTATTTCAAGGTGAGTTAAAAAAGCAATTCTGCCTATTATGGTAAACATTAAAGCTATTGCCAGACCAATTTTAAAAGTTTTTTTGAATTTGTATGTTGTAAAAATATATGAAGTTAAAATTGCTCCACCAACATAAGCAGGGGCACCAAAATTTAACTCCATTCTTGTATAGAAACTTTTATAGAAGAAAAACAGCAGTATAACAGCTGAGCTAAGTGCTATAAAAAAAAGTTTTTCATCTCTATAAAAAAGTTTCTCTTTTATCATGTAGAAGAAAAAAACTCCTGCAAAAACCGGTGAAAATACTCCAAACTGACCACCTAAAAATTCAAAAAATAGATGTGGATAGATTTCACCTGTTTGACCTCCTCTGTAGCTTAATTGAAAAGCAAAACTTATCCAATCATTTTGGTAGTTCCAAATAACCATCGGAGAGACGACAATAAATGCAACTAAAGAAGCTATATAAAAGTTAATATTGCTAAGTAACTCTCTTTTCTTAAATAGTGCATAAAAAATTAAAAAGAATACAAAAAGTATAGCTGTATATTTGCTAAGCATCATTAAGCCCAAAAAGAGACCAGCTAAAATATAATCTTTTCTTGAGTTGTTAAATATAGCTCTGTAAGAGTAAAAAAGAGTAAGTGTCCAAAACAAAATCAAAGGAGCATCTGTAGTTGTTAAAATATATCCGGCATGAACTAAAATAACACTTGAAAATATTAAGAGTGCATTTAGTGCTATTTTTTCATCAAACATCTCTTTTGCGAGTCTATAGATATATAGAGCCGAGAGACTCATAGAAAAAACATTTACAAGCCTAATTCCCCACTCAGATTCTGATATAAAATTTGTTAAGCAGATCATATATGCTATCATCGGGGGATGGTCATAGTAGCCAGTTTGTAGATGATGACTCCACATCCAGTAGTACGCTTCATCTCCGTGTAGAGGTAAAAAAGCATTGTAGATAGTGCTAAAAAGTGCTAAAAATATGATGAGTACATAAGCACTTTTAGTTGGTGATTTATATAGTTGTTCAAGCATTTAAAAATAGTCCATTAGTTATATTATTGATGTAATTGTACTCTTTTACACTGCATTAATGAAATAAAATTATCAAAAAACTCTTTTTTAGTGTTAGGACTAATATTTTTTGTGGTATTATAAGCCTAATATTTTTTGTAAGGTATTTGAATGGATTTAGGTACGGTCATTGGTATAGTCTTAATTGTAGCTCTTCTTCTTGGGGCTATGACGATGGGTGTTGGTGTTGGTGCATACATTGATATTCCATCTGTTTTAATTGTTGTTGGTGGTAGTATCGGTGCGTTGATGATATCATTTAAACCATCACAGATGAAGGCATTTGCAAAAGTTTTTATGATAGCTGTAAAACCACCTCAAGAGGATGTGGCAGAGTTGATTAAAAAACTTGTAGAGTTTGCTACAAAAGCTAGAAAAGATGGAATCTTAGCACTGGAGTCTGAAGTAAATAGTGAGCCAAATGAGTTCTTGAAAAAGGGTCTTTCTATGGCGATTGATGGAAGTGAACCGGATACTATAAGGGAACTTTTAGAGATAGAGATGGAGCAGACAAGCACTCGTCATAAAGTTCATGGTAATATTTTTAATCAGTGGGCAGGACTTGCAGGAGCTATGGGTATGGTTGGTACTCTTGTCGGTCTTGTTGCGATGCTTCTAAATATGGCTGATCCATCAGCTATTGGTCCATCAATGGCTGTTGCCTTACTGACTACTATGTATGGTGCGATTATCGGTAATGTTTTTGGTACACCGATATATAACATATTAACGGTTAGAAATGATGAAGAAACAATAGTAAAAGAGATGATTTTATCTGGAATTATGTCTATTCAGTCAGGGGATGCTCCAAGAGTTTTAGAGGCAAAACTTCTAAGCTATTTAGCTCCTAAAGACCGTGTGAGTCAATTTGATTAATGAGTATGACTGATGGCTAAGAAAAAATGTCCTGAGTGTGAAGAGTGTCTTCCTGCATGGCTAGCTGCCTTTGGGGATTTGATGTCACTTCTTCTTTGTTTTTTCGTTTTGCTTCTTTCTATGTCGAGTATGGATGCAAAAAAAGTCTCTGAGGTTATTGGTTCACTATCTGGTGCAATGAGTGTATTGGAGGGTGGAACAAAGACTGAAATCTCAAAACGAAGAATTCAAGAGTCAACTCCAATTGAGACTAGAGATGAGTCTAGTGAGGCTGTAAATAAAGTATCTCAGGCGATTATTGATGCAAATGAGATGATGGAAAAAGGTCATGGTCCTAGTATCTCTTTAGAAGAAGCACAAGAGGGTTTTGTTATAGAACTTCCTGCATCGCTATTGTTTAAATCTGGAAGTGCAACTATAGAAAATGAAGATGCTCTGCTTTTTCTAAAAAGAGTTGCTCTAATAATAGAAGAACTTCCAAATAATATGGATGTAAGTGTTCAAGGGCATACTGATAACCTTGGACCGGGAGGTAAAAGTCCATTTAAAGATAACTGGGAGCTATCTTCTGCTCGTGCTATCTCTGTTTTACAAGAGCTTTTGCTTGATGGAGTTACACCAGATAGAGTAAGTGCCTCCGGTTATGCAGAGTACACTCCTTTAGCTACAAATGCAACAAAAGCTGGACGAGAAAAAAATCGTAGAGTTGAACTCTATTTTTATGGTAAAAAATCAGAAAAAGAGGAAAAAGTAAAACGGACTATTTTGGATAAGGCAGCAACTAAATAATGTTGAGATTTTTTATCTTGCTTTTGGGGCTTGTTTCCATCTTAGGTGCCGAAGCTGTAACAATTCCTACTATGAATTTTCAGTTGGCATCTCCGGAGACTCCTAGTCAACTTGTAAGTTCTATCAATGTTTTAGTCATTTTAACACTTCTGTTTTTAGCACCGAGCATGGTTCTTGTTATGACAACATTTACTCGTTTTGTCATAGTTTTCGGCTTTTTAAGACAGGCTCTTGGTACTCAACAAGTTCCACCAACACAACTTCTAGTTATGCTTGCTATGATTTTAACTTTTTTTGTGATGGAGCCAGTAGGAGTTAAAGCTTATAATAATGGTATCAAACCATATATAGAAGAGAAGATAGGTTACGAAGAGGCTTTTGATAGAACTACACTTCCTTTTAAAAATTTTATGATTAGAAATACAAGAGAGAAGGATTTAGCACTCTTTTTAAGAATAAGAGAGATGGAAAATCCACAAACTATAGATGATCTCTCTCTATCTATAATAATTCCTGCATTTGTGATTAGTGAATTAAAAACTGCTTTTGAGATAGGTTTTTTACTCTTCTTACCATTTTTAGTTATAGATATGGTTGTGGCTTCTATATTAATGTCTATGGGTATGATGATGCTCCCACCTGTAATGATTTCTCTACCCTTTAAGATACTTGTATTTGTGATTATAGATGGGTGGAATCTGCTTATCGGCAACTTAATAGCTTCGATAAAATAGGATGAGTATGCATTGTAAATATTTTGGAGAGTGTGGTGCTTGTATTGACTATAAAGATGGTTATGATGGGCAACTGCAAAGAAAATTAGAGTTAAATACGCAGAGGTTTGCAACATTCTTTGATGGAGAGATTGCAGTTTTTGGATCTCCTGAGTCAAATTATCGTTCTCGTAGTGAATTCAGACTATGGCATGTAGAAGATGAACTACATTTTGCGATGAATCATCTGGACAAACAAGGTGTTGTATTAGTAGATGAGTGTCCACAAGTAAACAGATACATATCAAACTTAATGCCAAAACTTTTACAAGCTATAAAAGATAAAGATATTGGTTTTAAACTTTTTGGTGCTGATTTTTTAAGTTCAAGTAGTGGAGAAATAGTTGTTTCTCTTCTTTATCATAGAAAATTAGATGAAGAGTGGACGACTCTTGCAACTAAAATCTCAAAAGAACTTGGCATATATATCATAGGAAGAAGTCGTAAGCAAAAACTCATTGTTGGGCAGGATTATGTTGTTGAAACTCTAAATATTGATGGCAGTGAGTATAGATTTAAACAGATAGAAAATAGTTTTACACAACCAAATGCCAGAGTAAATGAGCAGATGGTTTCTTGGGCTATAAAAAATATAGAAAAAAGTAGTGGAGACTTATTAGAACTGTATTGTGGTGCCGGGAATTTCACTATACCTTTTTCAAAGAAGTTTGATAAAATTTTAGCAACAGAAATCTCAAAATCTTCTATAAATGCAGCTAAAGCCAACATGCAACTAAACAGTGTGCAAAATATAGAGTTTGTACGGATGAGCGTTGAAGAGTTTGTTCAAGCACTTGATGGTGTTAGAGAGTTTAGAAGAATGAAAGAGATTGATATAAATAGGTACAATATAAATAGTGTTTTTGTTGATCCACCAAGAAGTGGTATGGATATAGCTTCATGTGAGTTTGTATCAAGATATGAAAATATTTTATATATATCGTGCAATCCTGAGACTCTGCTCAGAGATTTAGAACTGCTTAGTAAAACACACAGAGTTATAAATATGGCACTTTTTGATCAGTTTCCATATACCCATCATGTAGAGATGGGCGTTAGCTTAAGAAGGATTTGATATGAAATTTCTACTTATTAGTTTGTTTTTAGTCTTGTCGCTTTTTGGGGATGAGTTGCAAAGAATAGAATCGATAGTTAAAGATATTTCTCAATTAAGAGTTGACTATGAAGAGTGTAGGGCTGAGTTGAAAAGTAATAATCTAACTAGAATGAGTGCAAAGATTTCTACAAATGAAAACGAGAAACTGTTAAAATATCAAAGATTATTAAAAGATGAGATAGAAAAAAATAGTCTCTTAATGGCTGAAATAGAGTACTCCAATATTTTAAAAAAGAATTTAAATGAAACAAATAAAAGTTTAAATAATGAAATAAATAATTATGAAAAACTTCTAAAAACCAAAGATAAAAAGATATTTTCTTTGGAAAACAGATTGAAAGAAAAAAGTGTTAATCAAATAATTGTTAAAAATGAGTTTGATGATTCAAATAAATTTCCAAAACTCATGTTGAAATCAAAATATAGAAAAATTGTTCAAAATAAGGAAAAAGTAAAATTGTTTAAAGCAAGTTCATTCCGTTTAAGTATTGATAGTATCATTTATGATTCTTTATCGGGAAAAGAGATAGACAAATGGGAACAAGGTAGATCTTTTACCTCAAACACAATGAGTGAAAATTGGGTAAAAATTACTGGATACTTTGTAGATAAAGTGTGGAGAAAAGCTAAAATTAGTATGTGGATAAAACGAGCAGAAGTGATTAAGAGATGAAAAAGATTTTAATAATTAGTGATGGAGATGCCGGTGAGCATTTTATACAAAGAATTTTAGAGACATACACAAGTGAAAATATTTACTATGTTGTTCAAACTAAAGCAAAAGAGTATGCAGATGTAAATCCTGCTCGTTTTAAATTTTATGAGTTTGATTCTACAAGTCTGTATAAACTGGCTAATCTGCTTAAGATGGAGTTTGTTCAGGTTTTTATTGCCAAAGATGATGTAGTTGATGTAGAAGTCACTGTAAAAAACATTAGAGCCATAAAAAAACAGCTTCGCATTATCGTATTAAATCAATGGAACTTAAAAAATGAAGATGCAAATGTTGTTTTAATCAATGCAAATGAGATTTTGGCTTCAAGATTTTTAGATTATCTGCCAAATGTTCCTGTTATTGCACAAAATGTTGGTATCGGTGAGGGTGAGATAATGGAAGTTTTAGTTCCCTTTGGAAGTTCATTTGTTTATCGTCATATAGGGGTTATTGAGCAAAAAAACTGGCGAATAGTAGCAATTTATAGAAATAGAAAACTCATTATGCCATCTCGCAGAAGAATGATTCAGCCAAATGACCTCTTGGTTTTGATTGGTGACCCTACTGTTTTAAAATCAGTATATCGTGCGATTAAACGAGAACTTGGGCAATTTCCTGAACCTTTTGGCTCAAATCTTTACTTATATATAGATATGAATATTGTAAATCATGCCACTATAGAAGAACTAGTAAGACGAGCTGTTTTTGCACATAAAAAGTTTAAACATGATCTTATTATTAAGATAGTAAATCCAAGTGATCTGTCTATTATAAGTTATATAAAAGATTTTAGAAGTGACAAAATAATTATAAATATTGAGTATAAGTCTCAAGATTTAGAAAAACTGTTTCATCATGATATTAAATTTTATCATGTTGGTTTAGTAGTAGTTTCAAGAGAGATGTTTGCAAATCACACAATGAGAAATACTCTTTATGAATCGCATGTTCCTGTTTTTAAAATTTCTGATAGATCTTTTTCTAGTGTTAAAGATGCTGCGCTAATTCTAAGTGATAATCGTGATTTAGAGAAAATTTCAGCTACTATTTTTGATATTTCAGAGCAGATGGGCTTCAATATAGACCTCTATAACTATCTAAATGAGCATCAAGAGGAAAAAGAGCAGGTTATTGAACACTACTATAATTTATCTACGATTTTTTCAAAGTCGATTAAAGTAATAAAAGAGAGTGAAAATCCTATAAAAACCCTTAAACAAAAAGATAATTTTATTCAAATTTTGCCTTTTACGCATAAGTTGACTAAAAAACGAATTTACTCGATTTTATCCACAGATAGTGAAAAACTTTATCATAGACTTGATGATTATCATCAGATTTTTATACCGGTGCAATTATAATTTATTAATTTAGCGATTTTTTAACATTATTTAAGTATTATATATTCAAATAAGAATTTATATATTTGGATAAAAAATGCAAGTAAACATTTCACTTAAAAAAGTTGTTGACAACTCATATAACATTACAATAGATACTCTCCCTAAAGTTCATTTTGATATAAAAGTAGCCATAGTAACCAACCCGAAAGTTTCCGGACTTCATTTAGGTTATCTACTTTCAAAAATAAGTGCAAAAGAACTTTATATCATAACTGTTCCCGATGGTGAAGAGTATAAAAACCAAGATAGTATCAACACTATAATGGAATCACTTTTCAATCATCGTTTTAATCGTAAATCTATGCTTATAGCATTTGGTGGTGGTGTTATCGGTGATATGACGGGATATGTTGCAAGTATCTACCAAAGGGGAATAGAGTTTGTACAAATTCCGACTACTCTTCTTTCTCAAGTTGATGCAAGTGTTGGTGGAAAAACCGGTATGAATAACTCTTATGGTAAAAATCTTATAGGTGCATTTCATCAACCAAAAGCTGTTTATATTGACCCACATTTTTTAACTACTCTGCCTTCGCGTGAGTTTGGTGCTGGTGTGGCTGAAATAGTTAAGATGGCAGTAACTTTTAACAAAGAGTTTTTTACCTTTTTAGAAAGTGCAGATTTGAGAGATCCTAAAGTGCTTCAAGAGGCTATAAAACAAGCAGTCCAGACAAAAGCCGATGTTGTTTCAAAAGATGAAAAAGAGCATGGTATTAGAGCTACACTTAACTATGGTCATACTTTTGGGCATGTTATAGAAAATGAAACAAAATATAAGAAATTTTTACATGGTGAAGCTGTGGCTATCGGTATGGTTATGGCAAACGAAACGGCAATTAAGATGAATCTTATGAATGAGAAGGAAGCCGATAGAGTAAAAGCACTCCTGCAGAAGTACGATTTGCCAACTACATATTCCATAAAAAATGTACATAGTTTTTATGAAACATTTTTTCTTGATAAAAAAAGTTCTGATTCTGCTATAACTTTTATTATTCCCATAGGGATTGGCGATGTTATGATAAGTGACAAAGTGGAAATAGGTACTGTTATGTGTGTTTTAAATAAGTTTGGAGAGGTTTGATGAAGCAAATAGTTGTTTTTTTACTACTCTTATCATCTCTACTATTTGCACAAGATGTAGCACAAAACAGATTAGAACTTGAAAAAGATGATATTGCAAGAGAGAAAATTGCAGAGTATATCCAGCAACTAAATAGCTTAGAAGATGAAATTTCTAAAGAGAGAGTCTGGATGAAGAGTTATGCTTCATATCTAACTTCTTTAGATGTTAGAAGTTCTCTTAACAAGATTAAAACACGGATTCGTCATCTTCAAAAAAGAGGTAAATCTTTAGGTGACAAAGATGAACTTAATGCTTTGATTTCAAAAGAGAAGATATTGGCTTCTCAAATAGAGATGTTAAAAAAGAAGGATAGTGCTCCATTTTCAAAACTCATAATTCCGTCAAATATAGATGAAACACCTCATATATCAAATCCACTAGATATATTCAATGGGATTTCTATTATTAAAACGCATAATGCTGACTTTAGTGACTATATAAAAAGAAAAGAAGAACTTACTGCTTTGGTATCGTTGCTAAGACAAGAGAGTGAGATATATAAAAATATTGCAGTTTTAGATATAGAAGGGAAGTATAAACAAGCAGCGAAATACAAACTAAAACAGCTAGAGAGGTTTGAAAGTGCGCTTGATACTATGCTTGTAACGGCAGAAGTTTATCAAAAAAGATTAGAGATTATTGAGATAAATATTAACAAAGATATTGAGGTTCAAATTGTTAAACTAGCTAAGATAGGTGTAATAGTTTTAATTGTTTTTATTATATTTTTTCTGCTTAAAATGATTGTTAAAAAGTATATAACAGATAATGAGCGATTTTATATGGCAAATAAAATTATTACTTTTATAAATGTAACACTTATTATTTTAATTCTATTTTTTAACTATATTGAAAATGTAAGTTATTTAGTAACTATTCTTGGATTTGCATCAGCAGGTATTGCTATTGCTATGAAAGATTGGTTTATGAGCATACTTGGTTGGCTTGTGATAGTTTTTGGTGGGAGTATCCATGTTGGAGATAGAATCCGTGTTGATATGGACGGCATGAGGTATGTAGGTGATGTTATGGATATATCTCTGCTTCGTATGACTCTACTTGAGGATGTTACAATTACAACAACTATGGAAAATAGAAGAGCAGGTAGAATTATATTTATTCCAAATAATTATGTATTTACTCGTATGATAGCTAACTACTCTCACTCTTCACTAAAGACAGTTTGGGATGGTATAGATATAATCATAACATATGAATCTAATCATAAAAAAGCGATGCATCTCTGTAAAGAGATAACTAAAAAATATTCTAAAGGTTACACAGATATTACTAGAAAACAGCTAAATAAAATTAGAAGTCATTATAGTCTTAAAAATACAAATGTTGAACCTAGAATCTTTTCATTCATAGAGCCGAGTGGTATAAATATCAGTTCTTGGTATCTAACCAATGCTTATGCAACATTAACGCTGAGAAGTGTTATCTCAACTGAAATCGTAGATGCTTTTAATAAAGAAGATGATATTACCATTGCTTATCCTACTCAGATGCTTCATATGGAAAAATCTGCTAAGGTGACACCTCCTTTTGCTGATAATGAGGTTGTTTAAGTGAGACAAAAAGTATTTTTTAAAACTTTTGGTTGCAGGACAAATCTTTATGATTCTCAAGTTATGATGAGTGCTTTAAAAGAGTATGATATTGCCCAGAATGAGGATGAGGCAGATATAGTAGTTGTAAACTCATGTACTGTTACAAATGGAGCAGATTCTCATGTTCGCTCATATATAGGACAGATGGAAAAAAGCTCTAATGCTAAGATTTTTTTAACTGGCTGTGGCGCTCATACTAAGGGTAAGAAACTTCTTGACGAGGGTAGAGTGAATGGAGTGTTTGGACAGAGTGAAAAAGAGAAGATAGATAGTTTTTTATCAAAAGATAAACCTTTTTATGACCTTGGTGACTTAAATCATATAGATGAAGCAGTAGTTGATAATTTTGTAGGAAAAAGCAGGGCATTTATAAAAGTTCAAGAGGGATGTAGTTTTCGTTGTTCATACTGCATAATTCCATTTGTTCGAGGAGATGCTAGAAGTATGGATGAGTCTCGTATACTGGAGCAGATTCAAAGAGTTGCACTCAATGGTTTTGGTGAGTTTGTCTTAACTGGTACAAATGTTGGTAGTTATGGACAAACAACAGGAACTTCCATGGCTAAACTAATGAAAAGAATCAGCCAAATCAGAGGTGTTAAACGCATAAGAGTTGGAAGTGTTGAGCCTATGCAGATAACAGATGAGTTTAAAGAGATTTTGGATGAGCCTTGGTTGGAAAAACATCTTCACATTGCACTTCAACACACTTCACCCAAGATGTTAAAACTTATGAATAGAAGAAATATTTATAAACAAGATAGAGAACTTTTTGAGCTTTTGCGTGATAAAGGTTTTGCAATTGGGACTGATTTTATTACAGGTCATCCAGGAGAGAGTGATGAGTTATGGCAAGAAGCTATGAAAAATGCAAGAGAGTTGCCACTGACTCATATACACGCTTTTACCTATTCTAAAAGAGATGGGACAGCATCTGCTTATATGAAACCTGAAGTAAATGGAAAGTTGGCAAAAGAGAGACTTCATGAGATTGAAGCTTTGATAAAAGAGAAAAATCTTGATTTTAGAAAAAATTTTAGTGGAGAGTTGCAAGTTCTTATAGAGAGTGAGAAAAATGGTTTATATCAAGGATTGGATCAGCACTTTAACAAGATTTTAGTTGAATCGGACTTAGATTTGGTTGGAGATTGGATAGATATTAAAAAATTTGAAGTTAAAGGAGATTGTAATTATGCTAAATTCTAAAAATAATAGAGTGTTGCTCTATCTATCTGCGTTTATTGTTGTAGTTTTAGTTTTGTTTGCAATGCTAAGAAATAATGCAGATGATATAACACTTAGAGATGCTTCAAAAATATTGGATAATCATACTGTATCAAGTGTTGTAGTGACAAAAGAGTTCGTTTATCTTAAAACAAAAGATAACTTTTACAAGATTGCATCTTCTCAAGTCACTCCTAAAATGTTTGTTGATTACAAGGTAGAAGTTAAGAGTGGTTATGGTCTTATTGTTTATCTTCTCTTTGGAGTTCTTTTTTTAGGTCTTGGTACGCTGGGGCTTAGATGGTGGCAAAAAAGAGATATTGTTTCGTATAATCCAAATGGTGTAGGGGCTACAACAACTCTAAATATGAGTTCTGGTGCTCCCGTTGAGTCTATGAAAAGTGATGTTACATTTAATGATATTGGTGGAATTTCTGATGTTAAGATAGAACTTGAAGAGATTATAGACTTTATGAAAAATCCAAAACGATATAAAAGTTTTGGAGCAAGAATGCCAAGAGGTGTACTTTTGGTTGGTCCTCCCGGTGTTGGAAAGACGATGATTGCCAAGGCTGTGGCACATGAAGCTGGTGTTCCTTTTTACTATCAAAGTGGTGCTTCATTTGTTCAGATATATGTTGGTATGGGTGCAAAAAGAGTTCATGAACTTTTTTTGGCTGCTAAAAACAACTCTCCATCAATTATTTTTATAGATGAGATAGATGCTGTTGGTAAAAAGAGAGATGGGCAAAGAAATGATGAGAGAGAAGCTACTCTGAACCAACTTTTAACTGAGATGGATGGTTTTGAAGGTTCTAGTGGGATTATTGTAATTGCTGCTACAAACAAGATAGATGTGTTAGACTCAGCACTTCTTCGTGCAGGTAGATTTGACAGAAGAATTTTTGTAGAGTTGCCAACAAAAAGAGAGCGAGAAGCTATTTTATTAAAATATCTACAAAAAGTTCCTAATGAGTTAGATGTTAAAGCAGTGGCAAATATGACGGTAGGCTTTAATGGTGCTTCTTTAGCTGCACTTGTTAATGAAGCTGCACTTCTTTCACTTAGGCAGAATGATTTTCATGTAACTATTGAGCATTTTCATCAAGTAAAAGATAAGGTAATGTTTGGTAAAAAGAAGCTTCAAATGTTAAATGATAAACAGAAAAAGTTTAGAGTAACATACCAAGCAGGGAAAGTTATAGCTGCTACTTACTTTGATATACCGTTTGAAAAATTGATGCTTTCAAATGAAAAACTAACTCCGGTAACTGATGATTCACTTATAAAGCATGAGTTAGAATCAAGAGTAAAGATGTTACTTTCTGGCATGGTTGCCTGTTCAATTAAGTTCAATGAACATGCAAGTAGTGCTAAGAATGATTTAGATGAGGCAAAAGAACTTATAAAGAGTATGTTAAATGATTATGGCATGGGTGAGTCTTTGATCTCTTTAGAGAGCGAACAAGAGGTTGTCATGAGAAGACTTTATAAAGAGACAAAACTTCTTTTAGAGTCTATGGCAGAGGTGCTTGAGAGAGTTGAAGCAGTATTATATGAGAGAGAAAGTATCACAAAAGCAGATGTTAAAAAGTATATAAATGAAGTTCTTTAGTGGTTTTTCTCTGCAAAATGAAGATTTTCTCTTTATAGATTTTATAGATAGCTCAGATTATACGGTATGTGGATTTAGTTGTGGTGCCATTAAAGCTTTTGAGCATGTTAAAGGAGAGTTGGCATGCGGGAAGAGGGTTGATAAATTACAACTTTTTTCTCCAGCTTTTTTTCAAACAAAACCGGTTAAATTTAAAAAGCTTCAGCTTATGGCATATAGAAAAAACCGAGATGGGTATCTGACGCAGTTTATAGAGTCTTGTTTCCTTCCACATGCCAAGAAGATGGTAGAATGCTCAAACTCGACTTTGGATGAGTTGGATGAGTTATTAAACTATGAGTGGAATCTTGGAGAGTTACAAACCATTTGTGACAGAGGTGTTAAGATAGAGGTTTATCTTGGTAGTGAAGATAAAATAATTGATGCAGAGAGTGCAAGAAAATTCTTTTTGCAGATTTCTGCAGTGACATATATAAAAAATGCAAACCATTTTTTACAAATAAATTAGAGGAAAAAAATTGAGTGCAATAAAAATAGGTGTAATTACAGCAAGTGATAGAGCGAGCAAGGGTATATATGAGGATATTTCAGGTGTAGCGATTCAAGACAGTATGAAAGATTATTTAACAAGTGAATTTGAGATAGTTTACAGATGTATTCCAGATGAACAGGATGTGCTTGAAGAAACAATGAAAGAACTTTGTGATGAGGCAGGATGTTGTTTAGTTGTTACCACAGGTGGAACAGGACCGGCGCTAAGAGATGTAACACCAGAGGCTACAGAGAATGTGTGTCAGAAGATGATGCCTGGTTTTGGCGAACTTATGCGTCAAGTAAGCTTACAGTATGTGCCAACGGCAATACTTTCAAGACAAACAGCAGGGATAAGAGGAAAAAGTTTGATTATAAATCTACCTGGTAAACCAAAATCTATCCGTGAGTGTTTAGATGCAGTATTTCCGGCAGTTCCATATTGTATAGATTTGTTAGAGGGTCCATTTATTGAGACTGATGAGAGTGTTCTTAAAGCTTTTAGACCAAAGGCTAAATAGAAATTCTAATCCCAACAGGGCAGTGGTCTGAACCTGTTATGTGGTCTAGGATGAAGGCATCTTCCAAGTTTTCGGCTAGATCTTGGCTTATAAAAAAGTAGTCTATTCTCCAACCGATATTTTTAACTCTTGCACTAGAACGGTAACTCCACCAACTATATCTGTCTGCTTCATTTGAATTCACATATCTAAATGTATCTATATATCCACATGCCAAGAGCTTGTCTATCCACGCTCTTTCCTCTGGTAGAAAGCCTGATGTTTTTGAGTTTGCTTTTGGATTTTTCAAATCTATTTCACAGTGTGCAGTATTGACATCTCCACAAATGATTATAGACTTTTCATCTTCTCTAAGTTTTTCACAATAATCCAAAAAATCATCATAAAACTTCATTTTATAAGCCAATCGTTCTTCATTTTTTTGACCATTTGGAAAATAAACATTAAATAAAACTATCTCATCATAGTGAGTCTCAATTATACGACCCTCACTTAGAGTATCTATAGCTTGGCATGTGGAATTGTAATCACTTTTTAGCATACTCCAAGTTAGAGTTCCACTATAGCCTTTTTTTGTAGCAGAGTTTACTATTGTTTCTTGATACTCTTTGTCATACATGGCACTTGGAATCTGCTCTTGTAAGGCTTTTATCTCTTGTAGGCATAAGATGTCAGGTTCTCTTTCATCTATCCATTTTAGGGCTTCTTTATTGGCTATAGCACGAATGCCATTTACATTCCATGAGATTATTTCTATTGAGTTTGACATTTAATTTCCGTTTTATGAGTGGTGTATAAGTTCCCATGCCATGGCATGGGAATTAGAAAGGGGTTGTTTTTAGTAGATTATATAAAATTTACTTCTGCAAGGTGGTGTTGTAAGCCTAATTCTTCAGCAGAACAACCAAGAGCAAGTCCTACCATCTGTTGCATGTGAAGAACTGGAAGTTCAACTTCACGACCGATAGCCTCACCTGCATGCTTAGTTTGAGTATCTAGTTTAAGGTGACAGAGTGGACATGGAGTTACCATTATATCAGCATTACTATCTATGGCTCCTGCAATAGCATTACCAGTTAGAATAGCAGCAGTTTTTGGAGCTTGAAGTTCAGCGTGGAAACCACAACATTTTGTTTTTTCCTTATAGTCTACATTCTCACCACCACAAGCGATAATCAAATCATCAAGTGAAGTTGGTCTGTAAGCACTCTCTGGTGTTTTATGAGTTTCATTTTGAAGTTCAGATGGACGGATATTATGACAACCGTAAAAAGGAGCAATGTTAAACTGGCTAAGAGGTTTTACTACCATCTCTTTTAGTTTATCAAGACCAAAGTCATCAATAATAGCATATAAAAAGTGAGTAATATTAGATCTACCTTTATACTCTAAACCAACTTCATTAAGCTTTTCATTTACTTTTGCTTTTAACTCTGCATCATTGTCTAAACGATGCTTAGTCATTGCAGTGTTTAGCTGACAAGTATTACAGATAGTAACCATAGTTAGAGCATGCTTTTCAGCATAAGCTATATTTCTAGCATTTAAAACTAGAGATAAAAAGTCATCATAATCTTGTAGATGTGAAGCTCCACAACATGAAGCTTCTGTAAGTTCAACAAGTTCAATTCCCAGCTTATCTGCAACTGCCATAGTTGACATCATCTGCTCAGGAGTACTTTGCTTAGCTGTACATCCTGTAAAAAGTGCGTATTTTAATTTTTCCATATCTTACTCCTAGAACTGTGCAGTTGATGATGATTTTATCAATTTTTGAATCTCATCAAGATTATCTGATTTTACTATGCCCCATGGTGGAACAATTTTACCTTTTTTAAACATTTTAAGTGCAACAGGCAGATGTTTAACAATCGATAGACCTTCAGAGTAAAGAACTAATCCACCCTCATCTAAGACACCATTTTTAGCAATAGACTTCTTAAATCCAACAGCATGGCGAGTAGCTACATTAGAAGTTGCAACTCCCTCTTTAAATAGCATCTGGTGAAGTTTAGTGATTTTATCAATTGGATTTACATCTTTAGGACAAACCTCTGCACACTCCATACATTTAACACAGTCCCAAAGACCTTGCTTCTCTTCATGAAGTTCTTTGAGTCTGCTAACATGAGCATCATCACGAACATCAGCTTCAAAACGGTAAGCTTTAGCAAAAGCAGCAGGACCAAAGAACTCTTCATTTATCTCAACAACAGGACAAGCATAGTGACAAGCACCACATTGGATACACAAGTCAGCTTCATTTAACTCTTCAGCTTCCTCTGGTGTAACTATATGTTCATGTTCTGGGTGTTCTTCAACATCAGAGATAAGGTATGGGTGAACTGCATCATGCTTCTCCCAAAAATCACCCTTATCTATAATCATATCTTTAACAGCTCTTTTGATACTGAGTGGTTCTATGGTGATTTCGCTTCCAAAAAGATCAACCATATCATCCATACTCTCTTTACATGCAAGAGTAGAACGACCATTTACCTTTATAGCACATGCACCACAGATGCCGTGACGACAGCTACGACGGTAAGAAAAACTACCATCATGATCCCATTTAATTCTATTTAATATATCTAAAACAACTTCTTCAGAAGTTACTTCCATTTTATAATCTTCGTAGTATGGAAGATAATCTTCATCAGCATTAAAACGAAATACTTTGAAGTTTACTTTTTTTGTAGTAATTTTATTTGTACTCATAAGTCTTTCATCCTTCTCTAGTAAGTTCTTGCTTTAAGTTCATGTTTGCCAAGAACAACATCCATGTAGTCAAGTGTAATTTCACCGTTTTCATCCATATAAGCCATAGTATGCTTGAGGAAGTTTTCATCATCACGAGATTCAAAGTCTTCTCTATAGTGAGCACCACGACTCTCTTTTCTTGCAATTGCACTCTCAGCGATAAATGCAGAGTAGTCAAGCATATGACCAAACTCTACAGCTTCTTGAAGTTCAGTGTTAAATAGTTTTGATTTGTCTTTTATACGGATGTTTTGAAATCTGTTTCTTAGTTCTTTAACTTTTGCAATAGCAATTTCCAAAGTAACATTAGTTCTAAATGCACCGGCATTATCACTCATGCACTGTTGAAGTTCTTCTCTTAATGCAGGTATAGTTTCATCACCATTATTATTCAAGACAAAATCAATCTCAGCTAAAGCAGTTTTTGCATCTTCCTCGGTTGCAGGACGAAGTTTTATGTTATCTATATCAGCAACCATTGTTTTACCTACAAATCTACCAAAAAGCAGTGCTTCAAGAACTGAGTTTGCACCAAGACGGTTTGCCCCATGAACAGAAACACATGAACACTCACCAGCAGCATAGAAACCTTCAATAAATTCATCATTGTTCTTTCTTGCATGTCCGGCAATATCAACTGGAATACCACCCATAGAATAGTGAGCAGTTGCAGAGATTAAGATAGGTTCTTTAACCATATCTAAACCTAAGAAAGTGATAGCTAAATCACGAAGTTCAGGAAGTTTTTCCATGATTAAATCTTTTCCAAGATGTGTTACATCAATGTAAACAGCATCTTTTCTTGGACCAACACCACGACCCTCTCTAATCTCATTTAAAATTGCACGACTTACAACATCTCGAGAAGCAAGTTCCATAGCATTTGGAGCGTATTTTTCCATAAATCTTTCACCCTCAGAGTTGAAAAGGCGTCCACCTTCTCCACGAGCAGCTTCAGAGATTAAAACACCATTTCCGGAAAGTCCGGATGGGTGAAACTGTACAAACTCCATATCTTCTAAAGGAAGACCATGACGAGCAACGATACTTAAACCGTCACCGGTGTTAGCATGTGCATTTGAGTTAATCTTGTATGAACGAGCATAGCCACCGGTTGCGAACATAACTGATTTTGCATTAAAGATTACTGTTTGCATATCACGGATATTAAATGCTACAACACCGGAAACTTTACCATCTTTATATATAAGATCAGCAACATACCACTCATCCCAAAACTTAACACCCACGCGGTGAGCTTGTTCATAAATAGTTTGAAGCAGAGTTAGACCTGTTCTGTCTTTTGCATAACATGCACGAGGAGATGATTGCCCACCAAAAGGTCTTTGAGCAATTTTCCCATCAGGAGTTCTGCTAAAAGCAGCACCCATTCTCTCTGCCCATCTAATAGTTTGGGGGGCTTTTTGACACATAAACTCAACTGCATCCTGATCAGCTAGGTAGTCTGAACCTTTAACCGTATCAAACTCGTGAAGCTCAACGCTATCTTCATCACTAAATGCTGCATTAACACCACCTTGAGCCGCTCCAGAGTGACTTCTAAGAGGGTGTAGCTTTGTAATAACAGCAACTTTTTTCCCTGCATTTTGCAACTCTCTAGCTGCTGCACAACCGGCAAGACCAGCACCAACAACAATTGCATCGTAAGTATAAATAGGAATACTCATCAACCCATCCTTCATTTATAGAAATAAAATAATGCTGATTATAGCGTTACTAGCCTTAGTCGAGGTTAAATAAGGGCTTTGTTTATATGAAGTGGGAGTTTGTTACTATTTGAGACAGTTATAGTTTTTTATAGGTTGAGTTCTGCAACATCTCTTTTTTGTGATATTTTATTTTGCCCAGTTGTTTTAGTATGATTTAAAATATCTTTTGCTTGTTTAATTGCTTCATCTAAAGAACTATGATTTGTTTTTATTGTAAATCCTCCACTAACTGTAATCTGAACACCTTCTCTGCTTGGAGTAGTAAATTTAATTTCAGAAATACTTTGACGAATAACATCAATATCTTTAAAAAGTTGTTCTTTTGAGGCTCTTGAGAAAATAATAGTAAACTGATTGTAGTCAGTTCTTGCAATTACATCAGTAGCTTGTTCATGCAAAGAGATAGTAAAAGCAATTTTTTTAAGAACTGCTTGTGTAAACTCTTGAGGAAAAACTCTGTTTGATTTTGAAAAGTTATCTATTTCAAAAATGGTTACACAGGTAAAATTGCTCTCTTTAATATTTTTTTTATCTGCATAGGAGTTAATCATACCTTTTACATTATTTATGT
>JAYELK010000022.1:0-5304 GCA_034717415.1 Campylobacterota bacterium
GAGGTTGTCTCCATTGATGGGCTATCATACTTAGCACCTCCCCCATTTGAGCCATTTTACTCTGGTTAAGCATGTGAAGTTCTTTCTCTTTTGCCTCGATTATCGCTTTTGAGACTCTATCTTTAAGATTTATATTGAGTTTTTGTATCTCTTTTTTTGTTGTTATATCATGTCTGATGGCATTGTACTCTATAATATTGCCATCTTCATCAAAAACAGGAGATATAGTGGCATCAACCCAGCAGTAACCGCCACTTTTTTTAAGATTTTTAACCTCTCCTTGCCATATTTTTCCAGCTTGTATAGTTTCCCACATATTTATAAAAACCTCTTTTGGCATGTCAGGATGTCTTACAATGTTATGATTTGCTCCTATAAGCTCTTCTTTTGAGTATTGGGAAAGTTTACAAAACCTTTCACTGGCATAGATAATGTTACCTTTGTTGTCTGTTGTTGAAGCGATTACATTTTTGTCAAAATCTTTAAACAGGTTTTTAAACTCCTCTTGGAGTTCATCATTGGCATCAAGCAGTTTTTTCTCTCTGCTTAACATGCTATACGCTAAGTAGAGTATAAGAAAAATGCCAACAATAGAGATAATGATTAAGATATGGTTTCTTACATCCAGATTTGATGCTATTACATCATCAAGTGGTGTTATAACCTCAAGTATTCCTCGGTTATCTCCCAGTTTCCACATGCCTTCATCCCATGTCCTTTCTGGATGCGAGTTGTGACAATCAACACAGGTCTGATCAGTCATAAAGTCACTAACAGCTACACGCAAAACAGGTTTGTTATCAATAAAATCTTTTTTTATATAGATGCCATCAGCTTTTAGTTTGCTTTTTAGCAGAGCCTCTTTTTGGAAGGCATCGAGTTTTCTATCTTTTTTAAAAGCAAAAGGATATTCGCTGTAGAGGTTGTATTTAAGTCCACTGTTGGCACTGAAAATAGCACTTAAATTATGGATGGTAGTAGTTGGAAGTGGTATTTCACCATTTAGACCTTCATGGTCGTAGGTAAATTTTATATTTGGTGCATACTTTTTTATATCTTTGACAACACTATCCACATAATAAGCACGAGTGAGTTTTATCTGCTCTGCAGAAATTATACTACTCTTTGTAGCCATCTCAATAGACTTTTTTTTGTAATATATGGAATATAAAAAAAGAGTGTCGCAAACATAACAGTTGCTGCTATTAATATAGGAGTTATAACAGTACTTTTACGAATAACATTTTTAATGTTTTTTATAACAACTCCCATATTTTTTAAGCTTTTTTCATTATATAACTTTAAACCCAAATAATTCCATAAGGATTTATAAAATTTATCTATGCTTGTGCTTAAGGGATGTTTAGTAAAAATTTTAAGCCACCTTATTGGTGGTGTAAATTTTTAATGAGCGTGCCTTGAGTGCAATGATAGTTTAAATTTTTTATTCTTATGGAATTATTTGGGTTAAATCTTAAAGTTGTTTTATATGTGATACAATTTTGATTATGAAGTTATCACACCTAAAACAAGTAACAGAGTATTTACAAAATTTTTCTAAAATCAGTGCAATTCATAGAGTCTCTGATACTATCATTAAGATAGTATTTGATAAAAACAGTGAAATTTATTTCAATATGCAACGATCAAATTCAAACATCTTTAAGTGTCAATCTTATGCTCGTTCAAAACTCTATAATGCTCCCTTTGATGTTGTTCTATCTAAACGCTTTAATCGCTCAAGTGTAGTTGATATAGAACTTTTAAATGGTGATAAAATCCTTAGATTTAAAACGACTATCGCCTCAGCTTACAAACATGAGATAACTTATCTGCAGATAGAATTTACCGGGAAATATACAAATATTATCATCTTAGATGAAGAAAATATCGTCCTTGAAGCTTTGCGGCATGTGGATCTGTTTTCATCTTTTCGTGAAGTTAGAGTTGGACAGAAGCTTCTTGATGTTCCTGTTGCTCCCTTTGTGGCTAAAGAGTATCCTATTGATGATGTTGAGAGTTTTTTATATGAAGTCTATGAAAAAGAGCAAACTGCACGACTATCATCCCTTAAAAAGCAAAAAATCTCTCTTTTAAATAAAAAACTATCAAAATTAGAGAGGCTCTATAATAGACTAGAAGATGAAGAGAGTCTTAAAACAAAGGCAGAACAGTATCAGCATCATGGCAACTTGGTTTTATCAAATATGCAACATATTAAACCATATCAAAGAGTTTTAACTTTGCAGGATTATGATGCAAGGAGTGTTGAGATAGAGTTATCAAAGGCTTACTCCACAGTAGCACAGATGTCAAACTCACTTTTTTCTCAAAGTAAAAAAGCGAAACAAAAAGCGAAATATCTGCATATAGAAAAAGAGTCTTTAGGCTCAAAGATAGAGCATTTAAAGCTTTTTATAAATACAGTTGATGAGGCAAAAGATGTAGCTAAAATATCTCTGCTTTTTCCAAAACAGCTTAAAACAAAGAGAGTAAAAGTCAATGATTCTGTTGAGGTTTTTTGGATAGAGGGGTACAAAGTCCAACTTGGTAAAAATGAAAAAGGCAATATTGAGATACTTAAAAATGCCAGAGCCAAAGATATTTGGATTCATATGAAAGATAGACCCTCAGCTCATGTAATCATTACAACTGACAAGCAAAATCTGCCTATTCACATCATCCAAAGTGCCGCAAGACTCTGTGTGGATTTTACAACTATTGCAAAAGATAGATATTTGGTCGATTATACTCCACGAAGAGAAGTTACGATTCAAAGTGGTGCAAATGTACTTTATAATAAGTATAAAACCATAGAAGTAAATACTAGGTAAAAGGTATAAGTACCGTGGGCTTCCTGCCGAAGGAAACCAAGCGTTAGCGTAGCTAAAGGAATTACTTCCTTTTGCGTGATAAATAATAGGGGAAAGGTTCCCTTAAATTTATGAAATAAATTAAAGGAAAGGTTATGGCGATTGGACCGGTAGGGAATGCGATTTATGTTAATCAGCAGACAGCAAGTGTGGCTTCTGCACAGGGCAATCAGAACAATAAACTTGATATGCAAAATGTAATGGCACAAGCTATGGCAAATGAGAAAGAGGAAACAGTTTTAGAGGTTCGTCCAACAGAGGAGAATCAGGAGGTTGACCCTGACCGTGAACATCAAAAAAATGAAGCAGATCAAGAGAGTGCAAGAAATGAAAGAGAAAAAAAAGAGAAAGAGGATGAAAAAACTGACTTTAGTTTGCATAAACTAGATATTAAAGTGTGATTAGGTATAATTTCATCATTATAAAAAATGGGGAATTTTATGGAAGCTATTGTAAATATTTTTAATAATCACAAAGAGAGAATTGTAACAGGTTTTGCCCTTTTGGCTCTGGTATTAGTTGTTGGTTTTATAGATAACTTTTTTCTTATGTGGCTTCTTCTTGGTGTTGTATATATTGTGGCATTCAGAGAGGCTATTGCTCTATTTGAGGTAGAAAACAGATCGGTTTTTATTTATGGTGTGGGAATCTGGCTTGTGGCAGGAGTATATCCTTATGGAGATGATCTCTTTGTTTTAGCCGGTGTGGCTTATGCCAGTGCAGTTGCTTTTAACAAAGAGTTAGAGTGGAAAAACTTCTTTCCTTTTCTCTACCCAACAGCAGGAATGCTTTTTATCTTTACGATGTACCAAGAGTATGGAGTTTTATCTCTTTTATGGCTTTTGATGGTTGTAGCTATGACAGATGTTGGTGCTTATGTAGTTGGAAAAAGTATAGGTAAAACGCCATTTTGTGAAACATCCCCAAACAAGACTATGGAGGGTGTTGTCGGTGGTATAGTTGTTGCAACTTTTAGTGGTTCGTTTGTTGGTCTTTCTATTGTAGATTTGAGTGTTGCTTTTATAGTCTCTGCAATGGTGGCTATAAGCTCTATCTTTGGTGATCTTTTTGAGAGTAGTTTAAAAAGAAAAGCCGGTGTAAAAGATAGTGGAAATATCCTCCCCGGTCATGGTGGAGTTCTTGACAGAGTAGATGGCTATCTCTTTGGTGCTATTGTTATGCTTGTACTTTTAAGAGGTTTAGTCTAGTTGGTACTTCTTGGCTCAACAGGTTCTATCGGCGTAAATACTCTTGAAGTTGCTCGTCGCTTTGGTATGAGTGTTGAGGTTTTGGTCGCTGGTAGAAACATTGAGTTACTGAACAAGCAAATTTTAGAGTTTAGTCCAAAGGTTGTAGTTGTCGCCCAAAAAGATGATGTTTTAAAAGTAAATCACAACACCGTATTTTATGGCGAAGATGCGATTTTAAAAGCCATAGAAGATAGTAAAAGTGAGTTAGTTGTAAATGCTCTTGTAGGTTTTTTAGGTCTTCGTCCAACTCTTAAAGCTTTGGCGTGTAATAAGAAAGTAGCTTTGGCAAATAAAGAATCTCTTGTGGCATGTGGAAACTTTATAGATATAACTGAAATTCAACCCATAGACAGTGAACACTTTGGGCTTTGGTACCTTAATCAAGATAGACCTATTTCAAAGATGATTATTACAGCAAGTGGTGGAGCATTTAGAGATTGGGATTTAGATAGACTTTCACATGCCACACTTTTAGACACCCAAAAACATCCAAACTGGAATATGGGGCAGAAGATAACCATAGACAGTGCAACAATGGTAAACAAAATATTTGAACTTTTAGAAGCAAGATGGCTTTTTGGAGAGGGTGAGTATGATGCTGTTATAGAGACAAAATCTCTAATCCATGCTTTGATTGACTTTAAAGACGGCTCAACAACAGCACACTTCGCACATGCTAACATGCAACTGCCTATAGCTTATGCACTCGATGAAAAGATGGATGAAAATATACTAGGGCATGTAAATTTGCTTAAAGTCGGTTCACTTGAATTTAGAGAAATAGATAAGATTCGCTATCCAATTTGGGAGATAAAAGAGGATCTACTTAAAAACCCAAACAGAGGCGTAGTAGTCAATGCGGCAAATGAAGTGGCTATAGAGAGGTTTATAAACAAAGAGATAGGGTTTATGGATATAAGTAAAACCATTATAAAAGCTTATGAAAAGTATTCTCACATGCCAAGAAGTGTTGATGAAGTTTTTGAGATAGATGCAGAGGTTAGGAGAGGTTTATGATAAATTTATATAAAAACATGGCAATTTGTCATATTTTTATATATTTTTTAATCATACCTTTCTACACAAATCCTAAAAGAGGAATAAGAATTGCATAATCTATGAAAAACTAGGATTTTTCAATGGAAGAGCGTTTAAAAAAAGACATAATCAGTTGGTTAAAA
>JAYELK010000023.1:0-6608 GCA_034717415.1 Campylobacterota bacterium
ATTCACTTTTGGGCAACTTGGTGTCCTGCTTGTAGTATGGAAGCTTCAAATATACAAACTATATCTGAGCATTACGAAGTGCTTACTTTTGCAGTAAAATCAGATAAAAACGAGATAGGTAAATATATGAAAGAAAATACTCTTAATTTTAATGTTATCAATGATAAAAGTGGTTTTATCGCACATAAATTTAAAATCTCTGTCTATCCAACTACTTTTATTTATGACAAAGATAAAAATCTAGTTTTTAGTGAAGTTGGTTACACAAGCACTTGGGGATTATGGCTTAGAATGTGGTGGGCTGGACTTTAACGAAGTCTAACCCTAACTGATTGTTCATGAGCAGTTAAGCCCTCTGTATTTGCGATTAATGCGCACTCTTCACCTATCTCATTGATAGCTTTGTGAGAAAAAGAGATGATAGAGGTCTTCTTCATAAAGTTTTCAACTCCGAGTGGAGAGTAGAACTTAGCAGTTCCACCTGTCGGTAAAGTATGGTTAGGACCGGCTACATAATCACCTATAGCTTCAGGTGTGTTATGACCTAAGAAAATTGCTCCGGCATGTTTTATAAGTGGTAGAAGTTCAAATGGTGATGAAGTTGCTACCTCTAAATGCTCAGGTGCAATTTCATTCATAAGTTTTATAGCTTCATCCATATCTTTAGTAACGATAATCGCCCCTCTCTCCTCTATAGACTTTCTTGCAATCTCTTGACGAGGAAGTTTTACTAACCACTTCTCTATCTCTATTTTTACCTCATCTGCCAACTTTTGCGATGGAGTTATAAGAATAGAACTCGCCATCTCATCATGTTCAGCTTGTGAAAGCAGATCTATTGCTAAGTGATTTGCATTTGCACTATCATCAGCTAAAACACCTATCTCACTCGGTCCAGCTATCATGTCTATGTTTACATCACCAAAAACCATCTTTTTTGCAGTTGCTACAAAGATATTTCCCGGACCTGTAATAACATCAACTTTTGGAATAGTCTGGGTTCCATAAGCCATGGCAGCTATCGCACTTGCCCCTCCAACCTTGTAAACCTCGCTAACTCCACACAGATGACAAGCAGCCAGTAAAAGCTCATTTGGTTCATTGTCAGGAGTTGGTGTAGAGACTACAATCTTTTCAACACCTGCAACCTGTGCCGGAATTACATTCATAAGAAGTGAAGATGGATAAGCAGCCTTTCCTCCTGGGATATAAAGACCTGCACTATCAACGGCAGTCACTCTCTGCCCTAAGATAGTTCCATTTGGCTCATCATCAAACCAAGATTTTGGTTTCTGCTTTTCATGGTAAACTTTGATTCTATTGTATGCCATGTGAAGAGCAGATTTTAACTTTTCATCAATGTTGTTATATGCTTCCTCCATCGACTCAGTAGAGATTTTCAAATCCTCATCACTGCTTGGTTTCCAACCGTCAAATTTTGAGATATGCTCTTTTAAAGCTTCGTTTTTATCTTTTTTAATCTCATCAATAATATTTCCGACTATAGCACCAACCTGAGCCATATCCATCTTTGCACGATTAAGAAGCTCATCAAACTCTGCTTGAAAACTACTTTTTGAACTGTTTGTAAAAATCATTTCGCTTTCACTCCCTTATTTAGAGTATCAAACTCTGATTTTACTATTGCCAAAGCATCTAAAAAGTCTTTTGATTTAACCATACCCATAAGTGGTTGAAACATCGGTCTGCCATCTGGAAGCAGAAACCATATAGTAGGCAAACCCGGGGCATACAACTCTTTTGGCACATAATCATTCTCATCTATTTGAGCGATGATTGAGATATAGTCTCTATCTAATGCTTTTACAACTGTTTTATCTTTAAAAGTTGTATCTTTGAGTATAACGCAAAACTTACAAGTGTCTCGAGATACAACAAACAAAACAGGCTTGTTTTGTGCCTTTGCCAATTTCATCCCACTCTCATAATCTTTTGCCCAACTTATATTTGCAGCCATTGCAGTCGTAGCAAAGAGTAGTGTTATATATATTAAAATTTTACGCATATTTTTTTACCTTTTTTAGAAGTTCTTTTGAGCAATCCAATGCACTTTTATCTGTCACATCTATAACCACATCAGCCAGTTCAAGATACTCTGGTCGTCTCTGTTTATACAACTCTTTAGCTTTTTTCAAATCTTTTAAGAGTGGTCTCTTTTTGAGTTTTTTTGCTGCATTTGGATGTTCTTTTATTCTTTTGATTATAGCATCAAAAGGAGAATCCAAGAGAACCACTATTCCGATTTTTTTTAAGTTTTTTACTTTGTAAAATCCACCACCAGTAGAGATAAGAGTATCACTTACACTATTTTCAAGCCAAGCAGAGAGGTTTTTTTCCAACTCCCGAAAGTAACTCTCGCCCTCATCCTCAAAGATAGCCTTGATTTTTTTGTTTGTCATACTCTCCACAAGGTCATCTGTATCTATAGCCATATAGTTGGAGTGCTTTATAACTTCACGAGCCACACTGCCCTTTCCTACACCCATAAATCCAATTAAAATTATATTTTTCATCTTTTTACTTTCCTATTTAGTTGCAAAAGCACTCATATCAAAATCCGGTTTTGTTTTTTTAATCTTTATATATAGCAAAACAGGTGCAATGATATTGTACTCTAAAAGCATCATACTTGCGATAAAACACAGAGCAGAAGCTTCTAAAAATAGTGGATAAAAAAATGTTACCACAAAACCAAGAAAGGAGAACATAAGTAAAATAAACTGTAATTTTGCCAAATTTTTATTTATCATCTCATTGATAGTTGGAATAGTCATATAACCCATAGCATTTAGGTGAAACCAAACCAAAAATGGCACTATTTTATACAACATGCCAACCATAATGGCAAAAATAAAACCACCTCCGATAAAGAGACCGACAAGAACAGTATATTGGTTATCAAAATAATCATCAAAAACCCAAAAAAATGAACCTAAAGTTAAAAAAATACTTGAAACTCTCCAATACCAAACCGTTACATCGCTGATAGGACGGCGACGCAAATCAAGCTTTTTCCAAACTGTAGTAGCAAAAGCCCAGAAAAAGAGTGCTATCCAAATCTTTGCAAGATATGAGTAAGCATCAAAATAAATATTTAAAACAAGCCATAAAACAAGCCCAAAACTGATGATCCAAACTACTCTTTTTTTGCAAAACTGTTTAAATCTCGGAGCGACATAAAACATAGGTAAAACTTGAAAAGTCACACCTATTATCAAGATACCTGCAAATCCAAATATACCCCAAACACTATGTACATTTGCAACTACATATCTATACTCTGCAAAATCATCAACTATGTATGTAAAGAGTAAGAAAAGCCCCATGATGACTATAACCGAGGCGAAAACAAGGCTTGTACTCATCGCTTTTACTGTGGCATTGAAGTTTTTAACTTTTAAAATTGCCAAGACAATAACACCAATCATAAGTGTAAAACCTACACCTAAAGAGATAAGAGATATAGTGTTAAACAGCATATTTTCACTCATCAAACCAAGCAACATTGTGAGAGTACCAAAAACTAAAAGTCCAAATGAAACTTTTGAGGCAGCATCAACTTTTGGAATTACAACACCTGCTAAAACAGGTAGCATCTGTGTTAAAGAACCAAGCATCACAAAACCTAAAAAACCTATAGTTATGGCATGTGCAATAGCTACACTATCCACTGAGTATCTAGTGCTTAACATAGTAACATCACTAAAAAGAATCATAAAACCGGCAAGTATCCCAAAAAGAGGTGCTACGAGATAAAACCTAAGTGGTGCTGATATTGGTGGTGCTTGATCCATTGATAAGCCATTAAAATCCACTTCTAACTCCTAATCTTATTGAACTGTCATAGATTGCATCATATCTACAACTTCATCAGACTCTGCATTTAGATGTTGCTGTGCCAATGGATAGAGCATCTGTTCCTCTTTCATATTGTGTTGTTGAAGCAAAATCATCAAGGTTTCTGTCAGACCAAAAAATCTATCACTATTGTTATCGTCTATCGCTTCACACATCTGCTTTGTTAAGTTTCTCATCTGAGTATGTTCATGTCTCATCATAGCAGTAGGACCCTCAGTCATACCTGTTTTTTCTTCAAACTCTTTAAACATAACTCTCTCTTCCATCTGAAAATGTCTCTCAGTTGCATTTTTGAACTCTTCACATGCCTCTTTAGCATCACTAAGAGAAACCATAGCTTTGTCTTCCATCACAGCAAAAAGCTCATCACATCTACTATGGTCTGCCGTTAAAAACTCTTTAATCGAACTCATAATTTATACCCTCTTTAATAATCGCGTTATTATATACAAATAATCTAAATAAAAACTTCTGATTGTGGAGTTCTTGGGGAGTTATTTTTCACTAGATAATTCGTTGGCAATCATCTCAGCTTGCTTCAACACAGTTTGGGTAGCTAACATCTGCATATCTGGTGGATAGCCAAATTTTCTTAGTGTCCTTTTTACTGCTATCTTTAGTTTAGATCTTACACTCTCTTTTATTGTCCAGTCAATCGTTGCATTTTCCTTGACTTTGTTTGTTATCTCAATAGCAAGTTCTCTTAAAATATCTTTTTGCATCAACTCTTTTGCACTATTGTTATCAGATATAGCAGTATAAAAAGCATACTCGAAGTCACTTAAACCCATAGCTTTTGCTTCATCATCCATTTTATGTATATCTTTACTAAGATTGATTAACTCCTCTATAACTTCGTGCGCTGTAATAATCTTGTTATGATATTTTTTGATTGAATTTTCTAACATCTCCATAAGAGATTTACTCTGAACTAGATTTGTTTTTTGTCGAGTTTTTATCTCATCACCCAGTAATTTTTTAAGAACTTCAAGGGCTATGTTTTTATGTTTCATACCTTGGACTTCAAGTAAAAACTCTTCATCAAGTATAGATATATCAGGCTTTTTAATTCCCGAGGCATCAAATATATCTATCACCTGCTCAGTTAAAAGTGCTTTATCTATAACTTGTCTTATGGTAGTTTCCAGTTCCTCATCAGTTCTTCCACCACCAGTACTATCAAACTTAACAAGTCGTGCTTTTACTGCTTGAAAAAATGAGATTTCATCTTTTACATCCATAGCTTCATCATGGGGAACTGCAATAGCAAAAGCAAGGGAGAGTGCTGTTACTTCATCTATGTATCTTTTCTTGCCATCTTCAAGACCTAAGATATGTTCTTCTGCTTCAAGGATAAGTGATAGTTTTTCTCTTGTATCTGCTTGGAAATAATTTTCATAAGTAAACCCATGATACATTTGCGATACTACTTCTAGTTTTTCAAGCATTAGAGCTACTGCTTGTTCTTGTGCAAGTGCTGGGTCGCCTTTTCCACCACTATCACTATAAAATGAAAGAGCCTTTTTCAAATCACTTGCAATCCCAAGATAATCAACAACAAGTCCGGCAGGTTTATCTTTGTAAACTCTATTAACCCTTGCTATGGCTTGCATAAGGTTGTGACCTTTCATAGGTTTGTCTATGTAGAGTGTGTGCATAGATGGAGCATCAAATCCAGTTAGCCACATATCTCTTACAATTACCAGTTGAAGTTCATCATTTACATCTTTCATACGATTTGCTAAATCTCTTCTTTGTTGTTTTGTAGTATGATGTTTTTGTATCTCTGCTCCATCACTACTTTTTGAAGTCATTACAACTTTTATAACACCCTTAGTTAAGTCATCATCATGCCATTCAGGGCGAAGTTTTATTATCTCATTATATAATTCAGCTGCTATTCTTCTGCTCATAGAAACTATCATCCCCTTACCATCAAAAACTTCTTGTCGATTTGAAAAATGATTTACTATATCTTGAGCTACCTCTTTAACTCTGTTCTCACTACCTATAAGTGCTTCAAGTTGAGTCCATTTAGCTTTTGTTTTTTGGACTTCGCTTAGGTCATCATTTTTAAGTTCACTATCTAACTCTTTTACAAGCTCTTTCCCCTCATCACTCAAAGTGATTTTAGCAAGCCTACTCTCATAGTAAATCTTAACCGTAGCCCCATCAAGAACTGCTTGTGAAATATCGTAAATATCTACATAATCCCCAAATACAGCAGGAGTATTAACATCGCTACTCTCAATAGGTGTACCAGTAAATCCAAGATAAGTAGCATTAGGCAAGGCATCTCTTAGATACTTTGCAAATCCATAAACGATTTTTTTACCTATGACATTTCCATCTTTGTCTTTTTCATCAACAGTTTTTGGTTTAAATCCATACTGTGTACGGTGTGCCTCATCTGCTAGAACTATGATATTTCTTCTATCTGAGAGTTCATCATAGATATTTCCCTCTTGGGGTTGAAACTTTTGGATAGTTGCAAATATAACTCCACCACTAGCAACTTTTAAAAGCTTTTTGAGATGCTCTCTATCTTGGGCTTGTATAGGTTCTTGTCTTAGTAGTGAAGCTGAACTTGCAAAAGTATCAAAGAGTTGGTCATCTAAATCATTTCTATCTGTGATAACTAAGATAGTAGGATTGTTCAAGCTCAATACTATCTTACCAGTATAAAACACCATAGAGAGTGATTTACCACTCCCTTGTGTATGCCAAAC
>JAYELK010000023.1:6708-25061 GCA_034717415.1 Campylobacterota bacterium
AGAGTTGGTCATCTAAATCATTTCTATCTGTGATAACTAAGATAGTAGGATTGTTCAAGCTCAATACTATCTTACCAGTATAAAACACCATAGAGAGTGATTTACCACTCCCTTGTGTATGCCAAACTACACCACCCTTTTTATCTCCATCTTCTGCACTTGCTATTGTAGTTCTCTCAACTGCTTTATTTACCGCATAGTACTGATGATAAGCTGCTAATTTCTTAACTGTTTCTATGGTTGTTATACCAGTTTTACTATACCCCAGGGCAGCCTCTCTGACTTCGTCATTCACCTTCTCCTCTTTGGTGCTTTTTTCATACACGATAAAGTTACGAATTAAGTCCAAAAGAGTTACTGGGTTTAACATACCATTTATCATAACCTCCATCGGAAGTGAGACTTTAGTCTCACCATTAGACGAAGCTAAAGCATCGTTTCCATTTAGCTTCCAACTCATAAACCGTGACAAGCCTGCTGATATAGTTCCTGCTTTTGCTTCTAACCCATCACTTATGATACAAAAAGCATTGTAAGTAAAAAGAGATGGAATAACACTTTTATAAGTCTGTATCTGTTTATATGCTGAACCAATAGTCGCATTTTCATCTACTGGATTTTTAAGCTCTACTACTACAAGAGGCAAGCCATTTATAAAGAGGATTAAATCTGGTCGTTTGTTGATGCCGTTTTCTATAACAGTAAATTGATTTGATACTACAAAGTCATTGTTAGATATATCATCAAAATCTATAAGCTTTACAATCTCTCCACGAGTTACACCATCTCGAAGAACTTCAACAGTTATACCCTCTGTAAGCATTTTATGAAAGGTTTCGTTGTCTGTTAAAAGCTCTGTTGTTTTTAGTCGCTCTATCTGTTTAACAGCGTATTGTATTTGTTCTACATGTAGAGATGGATTTATACTTGTAAGTGAGGAAGTAAGTTTCTCTTTGAGTATGACATCCTCAAAACTTCGCTCATACTCTGGAGCATAGATATACTCAAAACCAAGCCCCTCTAAAAGCTCAATGGCGAAAAGTTCTATCTCGTTTTCGGTTATTTTGTTACTCATTGTTATTTTCCATATCTAGTAGTAGCTTGTCAAAATCAGATATATACTCTCTATCTTGTATCACTCTGTATTTTTCATACTCTTCATAAGCTTTTAACTTTGCTTCAAGAGCTGATACTTTGCCATTGTCAAGTAAGATAGGATAATCAGAAAGTGCTAAAAACTTATCTAAAAACTCCATCCAATCTTGCATATTTGTAACTATTCCTCTCAAAGCTCTACCTTCTGCTAAGTCAAGATAAGCCGATACCATCCGTTTTAATTGTTCTATATGTTGTTCGTTTAGATAGTTTTTTGCTATGGCTACATCTGCTTTTAGTATTTTACCTTTAGGTGCATTTTTCCAAGTTTGAAGCCCCATAAAAACCTTTTTGGCATCTGCTTCACTATAGATAATCTCAGCAGCAGTTTTACCCACAATAGCCCAGTGAAGTTTGTTTTGAAGTGTTGCATAAAACTGTTTTGTTTTCTCATCATCTTTATCATAATCAGCACTAAGTGCATAAATATCGGCTACTTTTTGATAAAACCTTCTCTCACTTAGTCGTATATCTCTTATACGGTCTAACTGCTCCTCAAAATAATCAACTCCAAAATGATGAATCCCCTTTAACCTCTCATCATCCATAGCAAAACCTTTTACTATATACTCATGTAAAATTTCAGTTGCCCATTTACGAAACTCTATAGCCCTATGTGAATTTACTCTATAGCCTACTGCAACTATCGCTTTTAGATTATAGTATTTTGTCTTATAATTTTTGCCATCATTGGCAGTATGTCGGAAATCCCGACATACTGAATTTTCATCAAGCTCTTTTTCATTAAATATATTTTTTAGATGTTCGGTAATAGTACTTCTTCCTTTTTCAAAAAGTTCAGCTAACTGTTTTTGAGTAAGCCATAGAGTCTCATCTTGAAAAAATACATCTATATTTACTTTTGCATTGTCTATTTTGAAGATTACGAAATTTGAGAATGGTTGGGGTGTGGTTGGTTGTGGTTGGTTATTCATTTGTTGTACTCCATTCTAAATATGACAAATTCGCCTTGTTAAAGTTTTGAATCAAGCAACGGTAAAGCAAATTCTCATCACTTAACAACCGATAATAAGGGGGTTCTATAATAGTATTAAGCTCTTTTAAAGTTTTTGATGAAGCAACGGTGAAGCAAATTTTCATGATCTAGCCCAACTTGGTATATAAGTTCTGGCTTTTGGTCCAACACTATCATCATAAATAAGTATTTTTCCTGCTTCTAATGTCTCATTGATAATTTTAGAAACCATTGAACGGTTTTTTATATCAATATCAAACCTTCCCCTTAGGGATGTATTTGTCATGTACTCATTTTGAATATATTTTAAACAACAATGTAAATAACAAGCTCTTGCCTTATCCCCTTTATGCATATCTTTAAGCTCTTTATGGGCAAATAAAACTGACCTTGTGTAACCATTGGTTGCTTCAAAAATAGGTGCTGGAAGTTGATATAACTCTGTTTCAAATACAATTTTATCAATTCCACTTCCTCTCTCTTCACAGATGTTTATTCTTCTCATAAATGAAGCGAGTATCTCATTTTTTGACTTTGGTGGAGTATCTAAAAATCTATCTGTATCGACTAAAGGCTCACCTGGATTTGTCACTTCTAATCTATTTGCATATATCTCTATCATTACTGAATTACCAATTTGGGAAAAGTCTTGATGTATTATGGCATTGGCTGCAAGTTCTCTTATTGAAAGTTCTGGATACATAGGGGTTGTTTCTCTAAAAGCTTGCTTTATCACCTCATTTGATGGGATAATATTATTTATATACTCGATAAGACCTTCAAAACCTATAGCATAACCTATTTTTCCCTCTATCTCTTTAAGTGTTTTTATTTTTGTATTGTTTTCATACTGGATTACTCTTACCACTTTTCGTTTTAAATGAGTAAATTTATTAAGATCTTTTGCAAATAAAATTGCACCTAAATTAGTAATGGAAAATTTACCATTAGCAAGCTTTTTAATCATATCATCTAATACTAAAGCTTCTATAATACCTTCTCTATTTTCTGGTAAAGGAAGCTTCAACAGTTCAAAATATTTTGTATATTCTAAATAATCTAAAACTTCAACATTACTTATGTTATCTACAGCTATTTGCTTTTCAAAAGGTATTTTGTCAAATACTCTCCAAAGTTCCCTCTCTTTTTCAGGAAGCTCTTTTAACTTTTTTTTATGAGAATTGAGTCTTATATATTCCACACCTTGAAACATTACGGGATTTCTATATGCGGGTGCTATTTCCAATAACACCATATTTTTATCTTCTATTTTTACTTCATAAAATTTAAACTCTATTTTCGGAGTCAGAAGCCTAAGCAACCAGTTTTCTAATGCTTCATTGCCTTTGGTAGTTGTAGTTGGTTTAAAAGTCGTTCCAAGTACCTCGTGTGTATTATCATCAACACCCCATATCATATATGCAGTGGTTTTCCCATTGAGTGCAGCTGAGTTCGACAATGCACTGATATACTCACCTATCATCTCTTTGTCATAGTTATTGTGTTTAAACTCTAGCCATTCAGTTTCATTTGGTTGTTTTAGTAACTCACTAATTAGAGATATGATGTACTCATCACTTCTATCTATACTCATAAAATATTCCTCGTAAATGTCTTGTTTCAGGGGCTATATTTGGTGCATAGATATACTCAATGCCTTGTTTTTCTAAAAGCTCAATGGCAAAAAGTTCTATTTCATTTTCTGTTATTTTAGTCATTTACTACTCAATTTTTTTATATTTTCACTACTTAAAATTTTCATCTGAGAGATAGCAACACTGTTTAGTTTTTGTAATCTTTGGGATTGATTAAGTCCTTCGTTTATAAAATGAGCATTCAAAGATTCAAGATTTGCCAAACATACTAACTGATTAACATTCGCTTCATCTCTTATGTTTCCTTTTTTAGTTTTATTGCTATCTCTCCACTCTTTAGCTGTCATACCAAATAATGCTACATTTAGTATATCTGCTTCACTTGCATATACAAAGCTTATCTGCTTAGATGATAGTTCTTTTGGGATTAAATTCTTTTTGATTGCATCAGTATGAATTTTATAGTTAATTTTTGTAAGATTTCGTTTTATATCCCATCCTAACTGTTTTAACTCTTCATTTTTTACTCTTTTAAACTCTTTTATGAGGTATATTTTAAACTCTGCACTAATCCACATGCCAAACTCAAAAGCTATATCAGCATGAGCATAAGTACCGCCATATCTTCCAGCTTTTGCACTAAGTCCTATTGCATTCGTTTTAGACACCCACTCTTTTACACTTAGTTTATAGCTATTAAGTCCTGCTTGAGATGTAATTATGGCGAATTCGCCATAATTAAAATTTGGATTGTGAATTTTTTCCCAAACACCTAAATATTCAATAGTATTTCTATTTCTCAACCAATCAGAAATAAAAAAATCACCATCTTTGGATTTAAGCATATCTGTTAAAGAGATATAATCTTCATCTTTCACTTTTATTATTGTTACATCTTGCTCTTGCACTGTAATTTTTGCCATTTTTATTCTCCATTTAGCTTCACTCTAACTTCCCCACTCATAAACTTAGGTAAAAGTGTATCTCTCATATTTTCAAGAGTTTTGATTTGTTTGGTATTAGCTTTTATTTTTTCAAAGTTTTCTATAACAACTTCATCAAACTTTTTTCTTAGTTCTTCAAGTGGTTTAATAATATCAAGGCTTTTAAAAACAGTTTTACTAATTTCTAGAAATGTTGAACCATTTGCATTACTAATAATGTATTCCATATTTGATTTAAGCCATAAATATATAAAATATTTTGAAAAGCCTTTATCATCTAAAATTGCAATATATCCTTGGTTAATAGCAAGTGGAACTTCTGCAATAGCTAAATATCCAACAGGTGCTCTTGATGATAAAAGAATTGTACCTTTCGGTAAAAGTCCTGAACCGATTTTTGCTAATCCACTTTCTGTAATTTTTCTTGCTGTATCAAACAAGTACATATCACTATTTAAAGATAAATCTTTTGGGGTTGACCAACAAATATTACCATTCCAATATTCATCATTTTTAGTACTTGGTGTTGTACCACCTTTAACAGTTAAAATTTCATCTAAAGTTCCAACTTCCCACCCATCCCCAGCCTCTTCAATAAACCATTGTCTAAAAAGTGTTTGTGCTAACTCTTCAAGGGTTTTGTTTTGGCGGTGAAGAAGGTCGATTTTATCATCAAGAGAGCTTAGAACTTCTGCTATTGCTTTTTGTTCTTCAGGTTGTGGAATATCCCATAATGTTTGAGATAAAAACTTCCAGTCAGCTCTAGGCATTCTTGTTCCACTAGAACTAGAGTAGGATAAATCGATTAACTCTTGATTTGCAAAAAAGTAAAAAATAAAATCTATATCTGATTTTTCTGTTGCATTAAGTACCCACATATCAGTTGAGCAAATGCCATTAAAACTAGGTTTTACAACTTTTCTAAAATATGGTCTTAGTTTTCCAAATAAAACATCGCCAGAACTAAAACGATATTTATTACTTGCAACATCATCGGAACTACCAATGCCATTTAATCTTAACTTAGCTTCATCAATATGTTCAAGCCCTAAATATGGTAATTGTTCATCTCCGACTTTCCAGCTATCTTTAATAAGTGTAGCAACATCAGAAATTCTATATTCTCTCCACTCACTCATAACAACCACCACTTTTGACATTTAATCTACTATCTGCTATAATACTCTTACAATTGTCCTTCGGGATGCCCCTTGATTTTTCAAGGGGAGAAAATCTACACATTTAGCAACTCCCCAAGTTTTACTTTTAACTCTTTAAAATCATCTTGAGATATTTTACCTATTTTGTTTTCAAGTCTTTTTATATCATAAACTCTACCTTGCACCAAGAGTGCATTACTCTGCTTAGTGTTTAGTTTAAAAGCAAAGAAAAAACTCCCCTCTTTTATTTGAGTTGAAAGGGGTACACCAAAAAAAATATTTTTACTATACTTTTTTACAACCAAAACAGGTCTTGAAAATATTTTACCTTTTCCATCTTGCTCATAGCCGATATGTACACCTATGCTTGCCCAAAAAATATCTCTCTCTTTAAAATACTGCTCTTTTTTTCTGTTATGTAAACTCTCTTTTAAAATATGCCAATTTTTAAAATTTTTACTCATCAAACATCCCCCTCATAAAGCATATTCATCACAAGCTTTATGATTATATCTTTTTGGTCTGGATGTGATTGTGCGACTAAAAGGGCGACTGATACTAAAGTGTTGTCATTTATCTTTGGTTCACCATTTGGTTTATGCAAGATACCATTTTTGTGTAAAAACAGGACAAATAGATAAGCCCCTATTCGTTTGTTTCCGTCATTAAACGGATGCCCCTTTATGACATAGTAGAGTAGATTTGAGGCTTTACTTTCAAGTGATGGCAAAAGGTCGATTCCTCCAAAACTTTGATAAATATTGAGTAAGTTTCCTTTAAATTCTCCTGCCTTTTCTCTTCCAAAAAGTTCTGTCGCTTCCCCTTTTGCTATAAGCGTTTTTTTAAGCTCTGCTATCGCTTCTTTTGCTTCATCAAGACCAAGTATAAATTTTTCTTCTTTTGTTTGAGCTATCTCCTCTAAACTTTGCTCATCATACCCTTGAAGCAAAGCCCAACTTTTAGCATAACTACTGATGATTTCTACAAACCCTTTGGCTTCACCGACACTCAATTCTCTATTTTCTAAGCCTTGCTTGATTAGCTGTATGGTTTGGTCTAGCTCTTGAAGTTTTTGTTTTTGTAGTTTGTCTTTATTGATTACATAATCATTTATAATATACTCTTTTAATATACCTGTAGCCCAAATACGAAACTGTGTTGCTTTTTGACTATTAACTCTATACCCAATAGATATAATTGCATCAAGGTTATAGAGTTTTGTTTTTTTAGTTTGTTTTTTATTCTCTATGGCACCATGCTTAGTGGTGTGTTCCAAAATGGAACATACCACTTTTTCATCCAATTCACTACTTTTAAATATATTACTAAGATGTTTTGTTATTGCTGGTCTTTGAACTTCAAACAACTCAGATATCTGCTTTTGATTAAGCCAAAGTGTTTCATTTTCAACCGTAGCTTTTAACTCAACATTTCCATTTTCATAAATCACTATATCGCTCACAATTCAACCTTTGCCAAGTTGTCATTAATCCTTTGATTAAGTTGTTGTTCCTCTTCTATCTGCTCTTTTAGCTCTTGTTGTAAACTTCCAAATCTCTCTTTAAAGTCAAACTCATCATCAACCTCTTCAAGTCCTACATATCGCCCAGGAGTTAGTACGAAGTTTAGCTCTTTTACCTCATCTAGTGAAGCTGATTTACAAAAACCTTTTATATCTTCATAGTCACTACTTCCAGTCTTCCAATCATGGTAAACCTTAGCTATGTAGTCTGTGTCATCATGGCTAAACTCTTTTGTTCTTCTGTTGATTAATGCTCCCATATTTCGAGAGTCTATAAAAAGTATATCTTTAGTTGTTCTTCCTCTTTTCATAAACCATATAGTCGCTGGGATTTGAGTATTTAAAAACAGTTTTGCGGGTAAATTCACTATGCAGTCCACAAGATTTGCTTCTATAAGAGCTTTTCTTATCGCTCCCTCATTTGAAGTGTTAGAAGTAAGGCTTCCTTTTGCTAGTACAAATCCTGCTGTCCCAGTAGGTGCTAAATGATAAAGAAAGTGTTGTATCCATCCATAGTTTGCATTTCCCTCTGGTGGAGTTCCGTACTTCCATCTTCCATCATTTCTTAGTAAGTCACCGCTCCAGTCACTCACATTAAAAGGTGGATTTGCGATGATGAAGTCTGCTTTTAAATCTTTGTGGGCATCATTTAAAAATGAGCCTTCATTGTTCCATTTTACTTGTGAACTATCTATACCACGAATGGCAAGGTTCATCTTTGCCAGTCGCCATGTAGTTTGGTTTGACTCTTGACCGTAGATAGATATATCGTTTATCTTCCCTTGATGCTCTGTTACAAACTTCTCAGACTGTACAAACATACCACCACTACCACAACAAGGGTCAAACACTCTCCCTTTGTATGGCTCTAACATTTTTACAAGAAGTTCAACTACACTTTTTGGAGTATAGAACTGTCCACCTTGTTTACCCTCAGCAAGTGCAAACTCACCTAAAAAGTACTCAAACACATGACCTAGCACATCAGCACTTCTAGCCTTTGCATCTCCAAAAGCTATATTTCCTATAAGGTCTATAAGCCCACCAAGAGATTTACTATCAAGATTATCTTTTGCAAATACTTTAGGCAGTACCCCTTTTAAAGAGTTGTTCTCTTTCTCTATGGCATCCATAGCTTCATCAACAATCTTTCCGATGTTTGGTAGTTTGGCATTTGAAAGAAGAAATGACCATCTAGCAGTAGGTGGAACAAAAAACACATTTTCTGCTTTGTACTCATCCATATCTTCAGGGTCAGCACCTACATATTCACCCTCACCAGCTTCAAGTTTGTTGTAAAGTTCAAGAAAACTATCAGAGATATATTTTAAAAAAACAAGCCCCATTACCACATGCTTATACTCTGCGGCATCTATATTTTTTCGTAGTTTATCCGCGGCTTTCCATAGTTGTTTTTCTATTGATTTTTCTTGTTTTGCTTTTCGAGGAAACTTTTTGATTTCATCAAAATCGCTATTCGCTAGTGTTGCCATATTTGTTGTTCCAAGTATTAAAAATTATTAGATTACATTCTAGCGAAGTTTGATAATGAGAGAGGTTAAACCCAAATAATTCCGTAAGAATAAAAGATAAAAATTATCCTTAAAGAAAATTACTACTTTACATCCTCTAAGATTTATTAATAATATTTAGTTAAACTTTCGTCATAAAAAATAAACACAAGGACATATAATTATGTTAGTAACAAACCCAGCTCCAGATTTTACGGCAACAACAGTTTTAGGTGACGGTTCAATCGTTGAAGATTTTAAATTAAGTGAAAATTTTGGTGAAAAAGGTACAGTTTTATTCTTTTATCCATTAGATTTTACTTTTGTATGTCCTTCAGAACTGATCGCTTTTGACCACAGACTTAAAGATTTTAAAGATCGTGGTGTAAATGTTATTGGTTGTTCTGTAGATAGCCAATTTTCTCACTTTGCATGGAGAGAAACTCCAGTTAATGAAGGTGGTATCGGAAGAGTTGGTTACCCACTTGTAGCTGACCTTACAAAACAAATCTCAAAAGATTATGATGTTCTTTTTGGTGGTGCTGTTGCACTTCGTGGTTCATTTCTTATAGATGCTAAAGGTGTGGTTCGTCACGCTGTGGTTAATGACCTTCCACTTGGAAGAAACATTGATGAGATGTTAAGAATGGTAGATACTATGCAATTTACTGACGAGTTCGGTGAAGTTTGTCCTGCTGGTTGGGTAAAAGGTGACGAAGGTATGAAAGCAACAACTGAAGGTGTAGCTGAGTATCTTGGTAAGCATGAGGGTGAGTTATAATCACCTCTTCTTTTAATTTTCTACATGCCTTGGCATGTAGAGCTTCAACTTTTATTACTTTCTAACAAACCCCAAAGCTTTCTCGTTTACAAATGCTAACTCATACCACTGTTTTTTCGGTGCTATAAGATTTAGTCTTTTTGGATTAGAACTTCTTGATAGTGCTACATAAAACTGTGATGGTGCAAAGATTTCATTTGTCTCTATGATCAAATCTTCTATCGACATGCCTTGTGATTTATGGATAGTTATGGCAAAAGCCAGTTTTATGGGAAATTGGTAGATTGTAAAAAGATTTTCTTCTATCATCTCTTTTTTACCCTCTATGGTCTTCTCTTTCCACATGCCCTTGCTTTGTGCAACCATCTCAAGTTTCACAACTTTACCATCACTCTTTTGAACATATACAAAAGTGCTATCTACATTTACAACCACACCCCTTTCACCATTGAAATAGTTCCAAGAATTTCTTGTAAAGAGAATCGGAACGCCGATTTTTAACTCTAACTCTTTTTCTATCCGAGCATCATTCATAAACCTATCAACTTCAACATCTTTTACACTTTTTAGATGTTTGATAACTTGAGCCTCTTTTACAAATAGTTCGCTATCTATAGAGGAGAGTTGGGCTGTGTTATGCCTAGAAGATGAATCATTTCTGCCAAAGAGAAAAGTAAACTCACTCAAATCATTTGGCAGTGGTTTTATATACTTATTTAGATGATTATGAATATCCTCATCTATAAAACCAAATCTTACGCTGTGGAGAAGTTCTATAAACTTTTTATCATCCGTTCTATAGATGTGAGTCAGTTCTATCTTATGAAAATCAAACTCATTCCAAGAGTCAGACTCAAAGGCAAATCTAACCTCACCATAACCTCTTACAACTGGTGGAAGCTGTAAAAAGTCACCAACAACAAGAAGTGAACCTCTAAAATTTGCTTGAGTGAGACGGAGTTTTATCATCTCAAAAAGAGTATCACTTACCATAGAAATCTCATCTATTACAATAAGATTCATACTTGATATAAGTTTTTTTATCTTCTTTTTTATCTCATACTTAGCGTTTTGCTCCAACTCTCTAACATCAGAAGCTATGCCCAAATCCAAAAAGCTGTGCAGAGTCTGCCCACCTATAAGTGTAGCTGCCATTCCAGTTGAAGCCAATTTTGCAACTTTTTTAGCATCGTTCTCATAAGCTTCTATCACTTCTCTAGTGATAGTTGTCTTTCCAACACCGGCTCCACCAGTTAAAAACAGATTTTTATTTTTAGATAATTTTTCAATAATTTCACTTAAATAATTCATAATAAATAATAGCAACAATAATACCACACACAAATAAAAAATAGGATATAATAACGCATTAATTAATAGGACTCTAAAAGTTATGAATAGAATATTAATAGTAGAAGACAATAAAACTCTAGCAAAACTTATAGCAAAAAAGATAAAAAAAGCACTTGGTTATGAGGTAGATATTGCATATAAACTCTCTGAAGCAAAACTCTTTTTAAAAAAGTATAACTATTTCACAACTCTTTTAGATATAAACTTACCAGATGCTCCTAATGGTGAAGTAGTTGATTTTGTCCTCTCAAAAGGTCAAAGTGTAATTGTTTTAAGTGCAAATATAGACAAAAATTTTAGAAAACAGATGCTTCAAAAAAACATTATTGATTATGTAAATAAAAGTGGTGTAGATGATATTAAATATATCATTCAAGTTATCCAAAGGTTAGAAAAAAATCAAAAACATAAAGTTTTAGTTGTTGATGACTCTATGGTTTTTAGAAAACAGATGGCTACCTTTTTAGAAAATCTTTTTTACCAAGTATACAGTGTTGCTCATGGAGAAGAAGCTTTGGGAATGCTCCAAACACATCCTGATATAACTCTAGTAATCACAGACTATAATATGCCTGTAATGAATGGTCTTGAGTTAGTTAAAGAGATTAGAAAAGAGAGAAATAAAAATGATCTTTGCATTATCGCTATCTCTTCAAATAATGACGAAGAGATAAATGCTCTGTTTTTAAAGCAAGGGGCTAATGATTATATAAATAAACCCTTTTCAAAAGAGGAGTTTTCTTGTCGTGTAAACAATTCTGTTGAAGCTTTAGAAAACCTTCACATTATTACCAACCATGCGAACCGTGACTTCCTAACCGGTCTCTATAATCGTAGATATTTCTTTGAGAATATGAATGAATATTTAGAAGAGGTAAAACTTAGTGGGGAGCAGTTTGCTATTGGAATGATTGATATAGATCTCTTTAAAAAAGTAAATGACACCTATGGGCATGATATAGGAGACAAAGTTATCATTCACTTATCTGAAATATTAAGAACAGGTACAAATCCTGCAGATTTAGTATCAAGATTTGGTGGAGAAGAGTTTTGTGTTGTACTAAAAAATATAAACAGATTTAGCAGTGTTGATATTTTTGAGAGATTGAGAGCTGAAGTTGAATCAACTGCTCTCTACTTAGATAAAAAAGAGGCTATAAAATTTACTATATCTATTGGAATTGCACTATATAGTGAAGATGGATTGGAAGAAACTATAAACCATGCAGATATGATGCTTTACAACGCGAAACAAAATGGTAGAAATCAGGTAGTAATTGATTAATCAAGAGAGTTAAAAAGAAAAAGAGTATATGCTAAGATAAATATATAAAAATTTAAATATTTAAGTGAGGAAAACAACATGAAATTATACGCTCCATGGGAAAAAGCTTTCAATAGAATTTCCACTCCATTTGAACACTTTTTACATGCACAAACAACTACTGGTATAATCTTAATGTTTATGACTGTGCTGGCACTCATCCTTGCAAACACTCCACTTACTGAGACTTATGTACACTTTTTTCATACTAAAGTTGATATAGCAGTCGGTTCTTGGAAACTTTCCCACACTATTCATCACTGGATAAATGATGGTCTTATGGCTATCTTTTTCTTTATCATTGGTTTAGAGATAAAAAGAGAGATTTTAGTAGGTGAACTTTCAAATATCAAAGTTGCTATTTTACCTATTTTAGCAGCTATCGGGGGGATGGTTTTACCTGCTCTTATCTACCTTAGCATAAACAGTGGAAGCGAAAGTGCATCTGGATGGGGTATCCCAATGGCGACAGATATTGCCTTTGCCATTAGTGCGCTTGTACTTTTGGGAAATCGAGTATCACCTGCACTTGTAACATTTTTAGTTGCACTTGCCATTGTGGATGATTTAGGTGCTGTCACTGTTATAGCCCTTTTTTACACTGATGAGATTCACATACTACCACTTGCTTTAGTAGGGCTTTCTTTTTTAGTTTTAGTTACATTTAACCGTTTTGGGATTCATGCTGTACTACCATACTTTTTAGTAGGTCTTGTTATGTGGCTTTTTATGCTTGAATCTGGTGTACATGCAACCATAGCCGGTGTAATTGCTGCTATGGCGATACCATCTAAACCAAAATTAACACCTGTTGATTTCACACATCACACTAGAAATCAACTAGATGAGTTTGATAACTACCCTGTTGCTACAGACCATATGATGCATGAAAAACAAAAAGCAATACTCATAAATTTAAACGATAGAATAGATTCTATCGATTCTCCTGCTGCAAGACTAGAACATGGACTACATCTTCCTGTGAGTTTGATAGTTATTCCTCTTTTTGCACTTGCAAATGCCGGTATATCTATAGAGTTCTCTTCCATAGGAGATACAATTATTCAGAATGCATCTTTAGGAATTATTGCAGGACTTATTTTAGGAAAAGTTATCGGTATCTTTGGTGTTGCCTGGTTAGCTATAAAACTTGGTATCGCGAAACTTCCCCAGCAGAGCAGTATGAGTCAAGTTTTTGGTGTTTCTTTTTTAGGTGGTATCGGTTTTACTATGTCTATCTTCGTAGCTGATTTAGCATTTTTAGGTAATGACACTCTGATTTTTCAGGCAAAAGTAGGAATTTTAGCTGCTTCTCTTTTTGCTGGTTTCTTTGGATACTTCTGGCTAAGATTTATAGCAAAGAAACCAAACTAATTAAAATGTAAAATAATTATATAAGTTCTTTTAGTTACCATTACGCAAAATATTAACTTAAGGTAACCTAAATATGCAAAGAAGAACTTTTATGGGATTTGCTGGTGCTACTGCCATAGCAGCACTTAGTGGATGTAGTACAAAAGCTCAACCAAATAAAACAATCAAAAAAAACAGTTCTGTAAATATTCAAACATTTAACACATCTTTAAAAAAAATGCGAGAAAAAAACTAAAAAGAGAGTAGTGGTTATCGGTGGTGGTTTTGGTGGACTAAACACAGCATCTGCAATAGTTGCAAGTGACCCTAAAAAAGATATAGAAGTTATAGTCATAGAGAGAAACCAACACTATTTTGCATGTCCTATGAGCAATACTCTTCTAAGTGGCGACAGTGAATTTAAAAAAGAAAACTTTGTATTTGACTACTCAAATGTTCAAAAAGAGTATGGTTACGAGGTAATCCAAGCAGAGGTTGTTGGCATAGACAGAGAAACTCAAAGAGTCTCTACCTCCTCAGGTTTTTTAGAGTATGATTTTCTAGTAATGGCTCCGGGTATTGAGTACAACTATGAAGCTGAATTTCCTCACTGGAGTGCAAAAAAAATCAGACAAGCTAAACTAGAAGCACCAGGTGGACTCATAAGTGATGCAGGAATTGAACATACAAGACTTATTCAGCAACTGACTGCATTTAAAGAAGCTGGAGGAGAAGGTGTAATCGCTATCATTCCACCAAGACCAAAACTTACAAAGTCACTGGAGGAAAGTGTTAAATACCCCTCACTTCAAAGATGTAAACCAGCTCCTTATGAGAGAGCATGTATGATTGCCAACTGGATTGAGAAAAATGGTCTTCTCGGTAAAGCTAAAGTAATGATTTTAGATAATTCAGCTCGTCCACAAGCAAAAGCTGTTGCATTTGAAGAGGTGTTTAAAGAGCTTTATAGTGATGTTATAGAATATGTTGGTGGTTTTGACCTGATGGATGTTGATTTTGATAAAAAAGAGATTACATATCGTTCTATAAATGACGATGCAGACTATATCTCTGCTAAAATCTCTTATGATGTTTTAAACCTTATTCCACTTCAAAAAGCAAGTTCTCTTATCTCTATGGCTGGGCTAAAAACCAATGCTTGGGGTGGTGCAGTTTTAGCAAAAAGAAGATTTTATACCATTACAGATGATAAAATCTATGTACTTGGAGATAGTGCCTCTTATGGAAAAGGTTCTTTTAGAGATAACCCTAAGAAAAAAGCAGGTATTCCAGCAGCTGCTCAAACTGCATACAGTGCTGCTAAAGTTGCCGGAGAGATGATTGCAAAGAGAGTTCTTACCAACATTGACGAACCTATAAAAGAATTTTCTGCTTCATGTTTTTCAATGGTTCAAAGTAATGGAGATAGACTAGGTATCGCAATATATAAAGATTTTGAATTCAGTGAAAATGGATTTATCATAGATGAAAATATACCTAAAATAGGTGGTAAATACTACAATACTTTAGCCGGAGAAGGACTACTTGGCTGGTTTGACGGTGTAATGGCAGATACATTTGCAACATTTATTAAACCGGCAAGAAGTCTTGCGTAAATTCGAGTTACCCTCTATTTTTTTTATAAGTGTAGCATATCTTTATAGGAGTTTACTATGAAAAAGATTTCACTAGCTGTTATATCCTCTCTACTACTTACAAGCACTATTTTTAGTGCTACTCTTAGTAAAAGTATCAAAAATAATTCACTTATCGTTTACAACGGAAATATCGCACTTGTTCATGAGGAACGAAACTTAGAGATAAACAGAGGCGACAAAGAGATTATCTATAAAGGGGTCGCAAATACTATAGAGACCGATTCGGTAAATGTAGAACTGCCAAACTCTGTGAAACTCTACTCTCAACAATACCGATTTGACAAACTTACACAACAAAAACTGCTTAATGCACACATAGGTAAAAAAATTGTAGTTAAGATAACCAAAGATAGTAAAAACTTTCAAAAAATTAGTGCTACTCTCCTCTCTAGTAACAACGCCTACTCTATTGTAAAAACTAAAGATGGAGAGATTATCTCTATATCAAGCAGAGATATTATCTTTAAAACTATTCCCGATGAACTAATCACAAAACCATCTTTGGTTTGGAATATTTCTGCAAAAAAATCTCTTAAGCAAGATATGAAGATTGATTATCTTATAAAAAAAGTGAACTATAAAAGCAACTATATCTTAAATTTAAAAGGGAATAAGGCAAATCTAAATGGCTGGATAGCTATAGATAACCGTTCAGGCAAAAAGTTCCAAGATACAGAGTTACATGTTTTAGCCGGAGAGATAAATCGCTCTAAAAAACCACAAAACTACTACAGAGAAGCTAAAGCGATGGTTATGGCAGGTGCTGCTCCTGTATCACATCAAGCTCATGAGGGCTACCATTTTTACACCATACCATTCAGAGTAAATATAGCCAACAATGAAACAACCCAGATAAAATTTATAGATAAAAAAAACATTCCCATAGAGCGTAAATATAGTGTAAAACTATCAAATCCAAGCTATTTTAATGGAGAGATCAAACATAGTGTTACTCAATATATCCACCTCAATGGAGTTGAATTTCCTCTGCCAAAAGGTGTGATTCGTAGCTACTCAAAACTACAAAACAGCACTATACTTTTGGGAGAGAACAATATCAAACACACGCCAAAAGATACACCTATAAACCTAAAACTTGGTAAAAACTTTGACCTAAAAGTTAAAGAAACGATTATGGCGAGAAATGATACAAAAAAATATAGCGATGCTACTATAAAATACACTCTTAAAAACAGTTCTAAAGAGAGTAAAACGGTAGAACTGCTTATCCCTTTTAACAAAAATAGTACAAGCACGATAGAAACACAAAAATCTTACAAATTTACAAAAGGTAATTTAGTAACATTTAGTGTTAAACTTAAAGCAGAGAGTTCACAAAAGTTTAAAGTTAGATTTAGAAGTAAAAGGTAGTTTTAACCACATCTTGGTTATATTTATCAGATGGAAATAATTAAACAAAAATTACTATCAGAACCATTTTCAGTAGATGCGCTGAAACTTGCTCGTGCTATCTATTTTACGCACTTAACAGATGGAAATAGTCTTTACTTGGAGATTAAATTAACTTCAGTTAGAACTCTTTTACACCTGCATTCAAACAAAGAAACTATTGAAAAAGTGGAGCATCTCTTAAGAGAGTTAAACGAACCCTTGGCAGTTAAAAACTTTGATTTTTTTGGTAAAACTTATCCTATGCGATTTGTTACTTTTTGCGAATATAAAATTGATAAGAATATCATAGAAGTAGAACTTAGCGAAGAGTTTTTACATGCGGAGAGTCTCTACATGTTAGACTCATTTTTAACAAACTAAATATTTCTCAAAGGTAAATTTTGGCAAAAAAATATGTAATACTTGATACAGAAACAACAGGTACAGGTGAAAATGACAGAGTAATTCAACTAGGATACATAGTTTTAGGTACTAAAGACATAGAAGTTTATAATGAGTTTTGCTCATCCACCGTACCCATAAGTTTTGGAGCGATGGAAGTTCATGGAATCACTCCACAAATGATAGAGGGCAAACCTACATGCCAAGATACTCCAGCATACAAAAGACTCTGTGAGTTAAACTCCCAAGAGAACTATATGATTATTCATAATGCACCTTTTGATTTGGATATGCTTGAAAAAGAGGGCTTTAACACTCAGATGAAAGTGATAGATACACTTAGAGTTGCAAAGCATGTTCTGCCTGACGAAGAAGCACACAGACTTCAATACTTCCGTTACAAGATGGAACTCTACAAAGATGAACAAAAAGAGGCTGATGCTCTTGGCATAGTAGTAAAGGCTCATGATGCTATTGGTGATGTTTTGATTTTAAAACTATTGTTAAGCAGATTAAAAGAGGTTGTTACATTAGAATTTCCACATGCCAACCCAGTTGAAAAGATGGTTGACTTGACAAATACCCCCATAATGATAAAAACATTTAGATTTGGAAAACATAAAGGTAAAACGCTCAAAGAAGTTGCTTCAAGTGATTCAGGTTATCTTAGATGGATGCTTGGCAATATGGAAAACCTTGATGATGATATGAGATACTCTATAAACTGCGTACTAGGTTCATAAAATCTATTTCGTAGTAAATTCAAAAACTCCATCAAACTCTTTCACACCTATCTCTCCAACAACAACACCTCCTGTATTTATACCTATGCCGTAATCAACATCAAAACCAAAATCTTTTTTAATTTTAATATTTATAAAATCTCTTTGGGCTATCTGCTTAAGAGCTGTTTCAACTGCTTTATCTGCATGGTTTTGTACCTTTAAAGGAGCATTCCACTACGCCATAATAGCATCTCCGATAAACTTATCAATAGTACCTTCATTTTCCTCTACACTCTTAACCATAACATCCATATAGTAGTTTAAAAAATCTGTTATTCGTTTTGGAGATTTTAAACTCTCTGAAATAGTAGTAAAACCTTCTACCAAAAATTTTTGTAAAATACATACAAAGAGATAAGCAAGATAACGATTTTTCCTTAGGAATTATCTTTTAACCTTAAACCTATTTTGTTAAAGATAAGAACCTCAATACGAGTCTGTT
>JAYELK010000024.1:0-24771 GCA_034717415.1 Campylobacterota bacterium
TTTAGAAGAGGATAAAGAAAGTTCTGTTAAAACTGATAGTGACTGGGATCGTATGCAGGTTATGGTAAACTACAATTTTTAGCGTTTAATCTCTAATTAATATGATATTCATTATCATTACAAAAAATAAAATTTACAGAAGAGTAAAATATGAAAAAATTATCTACATGCCAAAAGGGTGAGAAGTTAAAAGTTTTAAAACTTAATGCTCCAACTGAACTAAAACAGAGACTGATCTCTTTTGGAATTATGAAAGGGACCTCTGTTGAAGTTTTGGAACATGCTCCTAGAAAAAGCACTATTGAAGTAAAAGTGGGCAAGATGAATATTGCTCTTAGAGCCGAAGAAGCAAAGATGATAGAGGTAGAGACTATATGAATGATATCAATGATACAAGTACACAAACTTGCCCGGTTACAGCTAAACATATAAAAATTGCACTTGTAGGTCAGCCAAATGTTGGCAAGAGTATGCTTATCAACTCTATCTCAAATGCTCATCTGCATGTGGGAAACTTTACAGGTGTAACGGTTGAAAAATCAGAAGTTCTTTTTGACTATAAAGATTATCACTTTACAGTTGTAGATCTGCCGGGAACTTATGCTTTTGCTGATTACAGTATTGAAGAAAAAGTTACACATAACTATCTTTGTGCCGAAGGGTACGACTTTATAATCAATGTAGTAGATTCTACAAACTTAGAAAAAAATCTTCAACTTACTTCTGAACTTATGAGTATGAATAAAGAAGTTATTATAGCGTTAAATATGAGTGATGAAGCAGTCAAAGAGGGGATCGAGATAGATGCTGAGTATATGTCTCAGCTTTTAGGTATCTCATGTGTAAAAGTATCTGCTGTTACAAAAGAGGGGATAGATGAGCTTATAGAGGCTGTAGTAGCTCAATATGAAGCTGAGAAACAAGATTCTAAACTTGTTTTTAGTGAAGCTGTTGAAGAGGAGATAACTCTAATAGTGGAGTATCTTACAAAACATAAGTATGAAGCTAAAAATTCTTATAGACATATCGCTATAAATCTTCTTAAAAACAACAAAAAAACTTATACAAAGATTCATGATAATCCAATCTGGACAGAACTTCAACCTATACTTATAGAAGCATCTCGGCATGTGGAACTACATCATGACAGTGATGATATTAAAGAAGCTTTTGCAGAGGAGTATGCCTCCTTTAACCGTGGTATAGTTGCTGAAGTTTTAACACAAGAACAACGAGAAGAGAAAAAAACTTTAACCCAAAAAATTGACGATGTTCTAATTCATCCTATGTTAGGTATACCAATATTTCTATTTTTTATGTGGGGTCTCTTTCAGCTTACATTTGAGATAGGTGCAATTCCTATGGATTGGATAGATGCATTTTTTGGCTGGTTAGGTGGCGTAGTTGGTTCTACAATAGCAAATGATGATGTTCGTTCACTTGTGGTTGATGGAATTATTGCCGGTGTTGGTGCAGTTGTGCTTTTTACTCCAAATATCATTATTCTTTTTATCGGTATTGCACTTTTAGAGACAACTGGTTATATGGCTAGAGTTGCATTTTTACTTGATGGATTTTTTCATAAATTTGGACTTCATGGACAGTCGTTTATCCCACTTGTAACAGGTTTTGGTTGTTCTATTCCGGCATATATGAGTGCTAGAATTCTTAAAAATGATAGAGATAGACTTATAACTCTGTTTATTATAGGATTTATGAGTTGTGGGGCTAGACTTCCTGTTTATGTTCTTTTTGCAGGTGCATTTTTTAGTGCAGAGATGGCAGGAAATGTTCTGTTTATTATATACATAAGTGGTGCAATGCTTGGTCTGATCTCTGCAAAGATTTTAAAACTTACAGCTTTTAAAGGTGAGGCAGAACTATTTGTTATGGAGATGCCAAAGTATAGACTTCCATCACTTAAGCTTATCTGGCACACTGTTGTAAATAAAACTTGGATGTATCTCAAAAAAGCCGGTACATTTATCGCGGCTGCTTCTATGCTTATCTGGTTTTTAAGTAACTATCCCCATAACTTAGAACTTCAAGAAGAGTATGGAGTAAAGATAGAAAATGCTCTGAGTGAGAGCGAAAAAGTAACACTTGAAAACCAACTTGCTGAAGCTCATTTAGAACAGAGTTATTTAGGAACTATCGGTAAATTTTCAGAACCTGCTTTTGCACCACTTGGACTTGACTGGAAAATGAGTGTAGCACTTCAAACAGGGTTGGCTGCCAAAGAGGTTGTTGTCTCAACTCTTGGTGTATTATACTCTTTAGGTGGTGATGTAGATGAAGAAAACAGTTCACTTGTAGATGCCATAAGCAAAAATGTTCCTTTTGCTTCTGCTATCGCATTTATAGTGATTATAATGATCTATCTCCCATGTTTAGCTGCTTCTGTAGTCTTTACTCGTGAAGCTGGAGGGATAAAGTACTTCTTCTATCTCTTTGCATTTACATCAATAGCAGCATATGTGTTGGCTTTTATAGCTTATCATGCAACACTTGCACTTACCTAACTAGGGTAAGTACAGGCTAAAATTTTAAAATTCTCCTAAATTAACTACTTATTAGTTCCTATCTGTTAAAATACCCTATGAAAAAAATATTGATGATTGAAGATGACTTAGAACTTGCAGAGATATTAACAGAGTATCTTGAGCAGTTTGAGTTTGAGGTTATTACAGAAGATGACCCTTTTAAAGCAGTAAGTATATTAAAATTGGAACCGTTTGACTTGGTTATTTTAGACTTGACTCTACCAGGGATGGATGGTCTGGAAGTTTGTGAATCTATCCGTGAGAGACAAGATATTCCCATCATTATATCCTCTGCGAGAAGTGATGTTACTGATAAAGTAAAAGCACTTGAACTTGGAGCTGATGACTACCTTCCAAAACCTTATGATCCAAGAGAACTTGAAGCTAGAATCTACTCAGTTCTTAGAAGGTATGAAGCAAAATCTGAAGCTAAAGAGGAGTCTAAAAGTGACTTTAAGTGTGATAAATCAACGATGGTTATTACATATAAAAGTCGAAATATAGACCTGACTAATGCTGAGTTTGGAATACTCTCTTACATGATTGCTAAGCAAGGTTTAGTAGTTTCAAGAGAAGATTTGATTCACAATGTAAATGCCATAAATGAAGACTCATCCAACAAAAGTATAGATGTTATGGTTGGTAGAATTCGTAATAAGCTTGGTGACAAAACTCTTATAGAATCCGTTAGAGGCGTAGGCTATAAACTTTTAAAATAAGGGTATAAAAAAGTGCAACGACATGCTGTTTTCATAACCGTTTTATTTGCTCTTGTTGTTACACTTCTCAGTGTTAGCATGGTGTTTTGGGAGTTTTATAAGCTAAATAAACAGCAGTACATTGACCACATCTTTACAAAACACTCGATTATTACTCAAATCTATCGTGTACATCAACAGACAAAAAGTTCCCAAATTATGCTTGAGGCAAATCTTGCCGTTTACAACCTGCAGATAGAAAAAAATGCAAACTCATTAGAGAGAGTATTAGGAGATGGTAAAATCTTAAAGCGTGAGGGATTTTTAGGTTTAAATAGTTCTATAATACTAAATAAACAGGGACTCTGCACTCAAAATATAGTGACTGATTTAAGAGTTACAATGATTGGGTTTCAAAAGAGTATCTACTTCTATATTCAAACACCAATCGGAGCTATTCTTATAGAAGATGAGAAGTTAAAGCCTTATAAATACTGGAATGTATTATATACATATACAACTATTATTACGATTATTATTATCTCCTTTATTTTGATTTTACAAAAACTTCGACCTCTAATTAGGTTAAGAAAAAAGATAGTCCTTTTTGGTGATGGAGATATGAGCATATCTTTTAAAACAAATGGTTGTGATGAGATTGCACTGGTTTCAAATGAGTTAGAATCAGCCAAAGAAAAGATAAATACCGTTTTAGAATCACGCACACTCTTTTTACGAAATCTTATGCACGAGTTAAAAACGCCCATAGCCAAGGGAACAATAGCAACACAGATGCTCCCCTCTCAAAAATTAAAAGATAGATTTGTCTCTATCTTTGGACGATTGGAGACATTAGTTACCGAGTTTGCTCTTATAGAAGAAGTAACAAGCGTTAATGATAAAACCAATTTTAAAGAGTATAGGCTTGTTGATATTATTGATGGTGCAATAGATATGGCTATGGTTGAGAGAAGCAGTGTAAGTGTTGATGTAGATGCCAGTATAAAATTGATTGCTTCATATAGGCTATATACAACAGCTATTAAAAATATGATAGATAATGGGATTAAATACTCCTCTGATGGGCATGTGAAAATTACAATAATCAATGATGAACTCTGTTTTGAAAGCAGAGGAGAGTGTTTAGCTCATCCGTTGCAATTTTATATAGAACCGTTTACAAAAGAGAATCCATCTAAAAATAGTTATGGCTTAGGACTATATTTGGTTGATTCTATACTTAAGGCTCATGATGAAGTTTTAGCACATGAATATGATGATGGAGTCAATCGTTTTATTTTTGCATGAGGTATTTTTAAGTTTTTAATTATATACTAATGCTTATGGATAGAAACTTTCGTATATTATTGTTTGGACTCTTCGCTGTTTCCTTTTTTGTTTTTGGTTGGTTAAGTCACTCGGCATATAATCCAATTCATAAAATTGAAAAGCAGTCTCTCTTAGATAAAATTGTGCAGACAAAAACTCTAAATGTGGTTTTGCTTAATGCTCCTACAACATACTATATTGGGACAGATGGACCTCAGGGTTTTGAGTATGACCTTTTAAAAGCATATGCAGACAGTTTGGGCGTTGAACTGAATATTACAAGTGCCAACACTGTTAAAGAGGCGATAGAACTTAGTAAAAATCCAAATATACATATAACTTCAGCATCATTAGCCAAGACCCCTTTAAGAGAGAAAATATTTAACTTTGGTCCATCATATTTTGAGGTTCAAGAGCAGGTTATTTGTCATAGAGGGATGCTTGGCAGTGGAAAATTTCCAAGAGATGTTGAAGACCTTTTAGGACTTAAAATTATAGTTGGTGAAGATACTAGCTACAACGAGACTATAAAAGCTTTGCAGTTAGATGGTTTTGATATAAATGCAACACTAAGTTCTGAGTACTCAACTGAAGAGTTATTGTCAAAAGTGGCAACTCATGAGATAGATTGTACTATAGCCGATTCAAATATTTATGCACAAAACCATAGATATTTCACAGAGATAGCTTTAGCATTTACGATTAGTTCCAGAGAGCAATTAGCGTGGGTTTTAGCTCCTAATTCTAAAAAACTTGAAGCAAGTATGTACTCATGGTTAAATAATTTTAATCAGAGTAGAAAAATGGCAGAGTTAAAAGATCACTACTATAGTTATGTACTCTTTTTTGATTACTACAATACAAAAATGTTCTACAAAAGAATCAAATCAAGACTGCCAAAATATAAAAAATATTTTGTATCAATGGGTGAGAGATATGAGATACCTTGGATACTTTTAGCAGCTATATCTTACCAAGAGTCCCACTGGAATCCTAGAGCAAAAAGTTTTACCGGTGTGCGTGGGATGATGATGCTTACTCGTCGTACGGCTAAAATTTTAGGTGTAAAAAATAGACTAGACCCTAAGCAGAGTATCAAAGGTGGAGCAAGACATATAAAGCAGATGATAAAGTTAGTACCAAAAGAGGTAGAGGGTGAAAGCCGACTGAAGTTTGCACTTGCTGCTTATAATGTTGGAATGGGACATGTTAAAGATGCCCAAAAATTAGCTAAAAAAATCGGATATGATGAAAATAGTTGGAATGATTTGAAAAAAGTTCTTCCTCTTCTCTCGCAAAAAAAGTACTATAAAACACTTAAACATGGCTATGCAAGAGGAAGCGAACCTGTTAGATATGTTGATTCTATATATAACTTTAGAGATATTTTAGAAAAAAGTCTTGAAGATAAAACGGATAAAGAAGTTAAGGTTGAGGTTAAGAAGTAGTTGAGTTTTTCACATGCCTTGGCATGTGAAAGTGTTTAGAGAACTTCACCCTCTTTGCCGGTAGCAAGTTGGCTTAAAAAACTCTCCATATCATATTTTACTCTATACTCAGGTGTCATGATATGGATAAGTATATCTCCTAAATCAATAACAATCCAGTCTCCACTCTCATCAACATTGTTAAACTGTTCTTGAGGTTTAAGATCTTTTTTTAGATGATCTAGCAGTGCCAACGAATGTCTTGAACCAAGTGATGAAGCGATAATCGCATAATCTACAAAGTAGTTTTTGTCTTTTAGGTCAAAAACTTCTATGCCCTCAGCTTTGTTTTTGTCAAGAACTTCGGTGATTTTTTCTATTCTATTTTTCATTGTTTTCCTTATAAAATTTTTCTATCTGCTGTGAACAGGTTGCAGATAATTTTGATATATCCATATGCTCTCTAAGTTGTGTAGATGATATTTCTACATCTACATCAAGAGATAAAAAATGTTGAGCAATTTTTGTTTTGTCTCTTGGAGCTACTAAAAATGTAACTAATTTTTTTAACTCTTCATATCTATCCCAATTATGGAGTGAAGATAGATTGTCAGCACCTATAATCAAGTAGATTTTTTTATATCTTTTTAAAAGATATTTTACACTATCTATGCTGGAGATTTTTTGGTTTTTTCTTACCTCAAAGTCATCTATTTCAACATTTTCATTGGAACTAAAAATCTCTTTTAGCCACTTTAGTCTAAGTGTTGATGGAGCGTGAGATTTGGATTTGAAAGGGTTTAGAAAAGTTGGCATGATTACCACTTTTTCTATATCTTTAAAATTTAACGCAGCTCTAACAATAGCTTTATGACCGATGTGAGGTGGGTCAAATGAACCACCAAAAAGTGCAATAGTTTTCATACCATTCCTAATTTAAAGCGAATTATAACTAAACTTTTGGTAAAATAACCGAATTTAATTTTTATAGGAAATATAATGGCACTAAAAATAGCAATTAATGGATTTGGTAGGATTGGTCGTTGTGTTGCACGCATAGCAGTCACAAGAGATGATGTTGAAATTGTAGCTATAAATGACATGGCAAGTATGGATATGATGCTATATCTTCTGAAAAATGACTCAGTACATGGAACTTTTGGCAGTGAAATAGCACAAATTGATGAAAATCATATTAGTGTTGATGGGCATAGTATTAGAATTTTTAGTGACCGTGACCCAAGTAAATTAGATTTTGCTGATTGTGGTGCAGATATGGTTTTAGAGTGTACTGGTGTATTTTTAACTCAAGAGTCTGCACAGATTCATGTAGATAGAGGTGTTCCTAAAGTTCTTTTCTCTGCTCCTGCAAAAGATAAAGAGACTCCAACTTTTGTAATCGGTGTAAATGAGGAGTTATATGATGGTCAAGCTATCGTTTCAAATGCTTCATGTACAACAAACTGTTTGGGTCCTGTTGCAAAAGTTTTAGATGATGCTTTTGGAATAGAAAAAGGTCTTATGACAACTATTCACTCATATACAAATGATCAAAATATTTTAGATGTTAAACACTTGAAAGATAAGCGTCGTGCGAGAGCAGGTGCTATCAATATGATTCCTACAACTACCGGTGCAGCAAAAGCGATTAGTCTTGTGATGCCACAACTTTTAGGAAAACTTCATGGTCAAAGTATCCGTGTTCCAACTCCTGATGTTTCTATGGTGGACTTGAATGTTGTTGTATCACAGCAAACAACAAAAGAGGAAGTTACTGCTGTATTTAATGAGATAGCAGATACTAAACTAAAAGGTATCCTACTAATGGATAAAGAGATGAGAGTATCTCAAGATTTCGTTGGTTGTGAGTATAGCTCAATAGTTGCAGAGGACTTAACGCAGGTTATCGGTGGCGATATGATTAAAATCATGGCATGGTATGATAATGAGTGGGGTTACTCTATGAGACTTATAGATATGGCTTTACATATTAGCAAGTAGGTTCAAAATGGAATTATTAAATATTAAAAGTTTAGATCTGCAAGATAAAAAAGTTTTTATAAGATGTGATTTTAATGTACCTATGGATGAATTTGGAAATATCTCTGATGATAGAAGAATTCGTTCAGCTATTTCAACTATAAACTACTGCCTAGATCAAAATTGTGCAGTTATTTTAGCTTCTCATTTGGGTCGTCCAAAAGGTAAAGTAGTTGAAAAATACTCTTTAATTCCAGTAGCTAGAAGAGTACAGCATATCTTAAAAAGAGATGTTACAATCAGTAAAGATGTTGTTGGAGAAGATTCAGCAGCAAAAGTTTCGGCACTTAAGGGAGGCGAAGTTTTACTTTTAGAAAATCTTCGTTATGAAGCTGGTGAGACAGAAAATAGTGTAGAGTTGTCTAAAAAATTAGCAGATATGGCTGATATTTATATAAATGATGCTTTTGGTGTTTCTCATCGTGCTCACTCATCAGTTGCAGGAATTACAGAATTTTTTGATGATTCTCATAAAGCAGCCGGATTTTTACTTCAAAAAGAGATTCAATTTTTTGGAAAATTAATCTCTAAACCAGTTCGTCCTTTTGCAGCGATTATTGGTGGTTCAAAAGTTTCAGGTAAACTAGAAGCTCTTATAAATCTACTTCCTAAAGTTGATAAAATTTTTATCGGTGGTGGTATGGCATTTACATTTTTAAAGCAGATGGGCTATAATATTGGGGCTTCTTTGGTGGAAGATGATTTGTTAGAAGATGCCCAGCATGTGATGGATGAAGCTAAAAAACTTGGTGTTAAATTTTACCTACCTGTAGATGTGATCGCTGCTGAGAAGTTTGCTGCAGATGCAGTAAGTAAAATTGTTACAGCACAAGAGATACCAGATAATTGGATGGGATTGGATATTGGACCTGCTACTGTTAGACTCTACCGTGAAGCTCTAAATGATGTTCAAACCGTTCTTTGGAATGGACCAATGGGTGTTTATGAGATGGAAAAATTTGCAAGAGGTTCATCAAAAATAGCTCACTTTGTTGCAGATAGTTATGCTACTACTGTGGTCGGTGGTGGTGATACTGCTGACCTTGTTCAACGAATAGGGGTTGATGATGAGATGAGTTTTATCTCTACAGGTGGTGGAGCTTCTTTGGAACTTTTAGAAGGTAAAATATTACCGGGTGTTGCACCACTTATTGCACAAGAGGAGTAGTTTATTGTGATAATAGCTGCAAATTTAAAAACAAACTTAACGCGTAAGCAGAGTGATGAGTATATCACTGACTTAGAGAGTTTTTTGAGTAAAAATAACTCTACACAAGAGGTTTTAGTATTTCCAGCTACTTCATCACTTAATCTACATAGTGGAAAAGTAACTGTGGGCGCTCAAAATGCTTATGCCACTAAAAATGGTGCTTTTACTGGTGAGATAGGGCTTGAGCAATTAGAAGAGTTTGAGATAAAAACTATTTTGATAGGTCATAGTGAACGCCGTCACATTTTGGGTGAATCACAAGAAGATTTAATTAAAAAGTTTAACTTTTATAAAGAGTGTGGCTTTAAAATAGTATATTGTGTAGGTGAACCTTTAGAAGTTAGAGAGGCTGGTAATGAAGTTATGATGGAGTATATCTCTGCTCAGTATGAAGGTATTGATACAGAGTATGAAAATCTCATCATTGCTTATGAGCCTGTTTGGGCTATAGGTACGGGACTTACTCCAACACTTGATGATATAGAAGTTATACATAAAGATTTGAAGCAAAAGTCACATGCACCACTTCTTTATGGGGGAAGTGTAAAAGTTACAAATGCTAAAGATGTCTTGGCATGTGAAAATGTAGATGGTATCTTGGTTGGAAGTGCAGCGCTCTATGTGGAGCATTTTTGCAGTATGATTAGTTACGCAGAAGAATTAAACAGATAAATTAAAAAACAGGGGAGAAACAAGTATGGTAATGAAAGGTAAAAGAGGTTTAATCGTAGGTTTAGCAAACAATAAATCAATCGCATATGGTATAGCAAAGGCATGTTCTGAGCAAGGGGCTGAGATGGCATTTACTTATCTCAATGATGCACTTAAAAAGAGAGTTGAACCGATAGCTAAAGAGTTTGGAAGTGATAAAGTTTATGAACTAGATGTTTCAAATGAAGAGCATATGGCAGGAATTGCCAAACTGATTGAGAAAGATTTTGGCAAGATTGACTTTTTAGTTCACTCTGTTGCATTCGCACCAAAAGAAGCACTTTCAGAGCCTTTTATCAAGACTACAAAACAAGCATTTCAAATAGCTATGGACATTTCTGTTTACTCACTTATTGATTTAACAAATCGTTTAGAGTCAGTTTTGAGTGATGATGCTTCTATCCTTACACTTTCATATCTTGGTGGACCAAAATACATAGTAAACTACAATGTTATGGGTGTAGCAAAAGCTGCACTTGAATCAACTGTAAGATATATGGCTGTTGATTTAGGTAAAAAAGGTCAAAGAGTTAATGCTATCTCTGCTGGACCTATCAGAACTTTGGCAGCAGCTGGGATAGGTGACTTTAAACAAATCTTAAACTGGAATGAAGCAAATGCTCCACTAAAGAAAAATGTTACAACTACTCAAGTTGGTAACTCTGCTATGTATCTTCTGAGTGATTTGGCATCTGGTGTTACTGGTGAAGTTCATTATGTTGATAGTGGATACAACATTATGGGTATGGCTGCTGCTGAGACTAGCCCAGAGGGTAAAACTGTTCTTTCTTGGGATATGAAAGATAAATAGTTTTTAGTCTAACATTGGTTAAGACCAGTGTTAGAAAATCTTTCCTAACTTCTTTATAATCATCAATATGATTAAAAATTAATCAATTATCTGCCTTACTTCTTTTTAATATATGCAATAATTATTCAATCAAAACAAGAGAATCACTTTTAGATAAAAGTGAAATGTTTGTTTACAAAAAGGAAAAATATGAAATTTATTAAACTTAGTTTAGCAGCAGCTCTTATAGTGACTCTTGCACAAGCAGAAGAAACATCAGATGTAGGCATTAGTGCAAATGTAGCAATGACAAGTAACTATGTATGGAGAGGTATGACTCAAAGTGATAATTCACCAGCGATTCAAGGTGGATTTGATGTAGATTACAAAGGTGTCTATGCTGGTGTATGGGGTTCAAATGTAAACTTTGGTACAGATGCTTCTATGGAATTTGATGTTTATGCAGGATATGCGAATGAGATTTATGGTATCGGATATGATATAGGTTATATTCAGTATGCTTATCCAAATGATACAAAAGGTTCAAATTTTGGCGAAGCTTATGTTGGTCTTAGTTATGACTTAGAAGTGGTTGAGATTAGTGCTACAGCTTCATTTGGTGTTGATACTGATGATTTAGATGCTGATGATAACTATGAAGCGGGTGTAAGTGTTCCTTTACCAATGGACATCTCTTTAGATGCAACTGTTGGTAACTATGTACATTTAGGCGTTTACTACTCAGTTGGTGTTGCAAAAACATTTGATAAATTTGATCTTAGTTTAGCATATACCGGTATGGATTATGAAGATTCTGATACTGATACAGAGGGAAATGTTGTAGCTACTATCTCTGCAAGTTTCTAATCTTAAGTTAAAATAGATATTTAACTCTCTTTTGGTGTTTTTTAGAGAGTTAAATTTTCGCTATAATCTCTTTCATGTTAATCTTATCTAAAAAACTTTTCTATATTATATTTATGTTATTTTTAATCTCTATTATCTCATTTTTAGCTATCCACTCAGCACCAAACAGTTTCTTCGGAGCAGGTGAATTAAACCCAAATATGACTAAAGAGGCGATTGAGCAGTTAAAAGCAGTATATGGGTTAGATAAATCACTCTCACAGCAGTACATTGACTGGGTGGTAAATATACTTACCTTGAATTTTGGCATATCATTTGTAAGTGGTCAAGATGTTAGTGCTGAAATACTTAAGCGACTACCTATTACATTGATAATGAATATAACAGCTCTTATATCTGTTTTTGTTGTCTCTCTCTATCTTGGTATAAAAGCAGCACTGGAGTACGAGAAAAAAACTGACTACATTATCCGTCAAATCTCTTTAGTCTCTTTTTCTATGCCATCTTTTTACCTAGCACTTCTATTTATCATATTTTTTTCACTAAATTTAGATCTGTTTCCCATAGCCGGACTTCACTCTACTGAAGAAAAAACAGGCTTTGCATACTATGCAGATATGGTATGGCATCTAGTTTTACCAGTGGGTGTGATGATATTTGTTGGCTTAGGAAGTATGATAATCTATATTCGTTCTTTAACATTAGAGATATTAAAGAGTGATTACTACTACTTTGCACTCTCTCGAGGGATTGAAAAAAAAGAGCTACTTCGTTACTATATATTACCAAACTTACTTCCTCCCATTATTACACTTTTAGGACTCTCTCTCCCTGGGCTTATAGGTGGTAGTGTGATACTAGAATCTATATTTGGGATAGAAGGAATGGGACAACTCTTTTTTATGTCTGCTCTAAGTCGTGACTACCCAATAATTATGGGTACTTTAATGATTACTTCTTTTTTAACACTTTTGGGAAATATGATGGCGGATTTGATTTTGTTAAAGTTAAATCCGTATATGAAACGAGGGTAAAATTAGTCGATATTAATAAATAGTTGTGTACAATTACACAAAGGATATGAGTGCCAACAATATTAAAGATAGATGGATATAGGTTTTTTTTCTTTAGCGATGAACATAATCCAGAACACATTCATATAGAAAAAGCTGATTCTTATGCAAGAATAGAGATTGGTTCGTTGAAAGTGACAGATAGTTATAATCTAAATTCAAAAGAACTCAAAAAGTTACTTAGACTTGTAGAAGAAAATAAAAATAAATTGCAAGGAGCTTGGGATGCATACTTTAAACAATAAAATTTTAATCAAATCGGTTGGATTTGGAGATGAAAAAATGTATATTGAACTTAACTCTGAAAAAGTTTTAACAGTGCCGTATGCATATACGAAAAAATTAAAAAATGCGAATCCTAATGACTTACATGATTTTAGACTTATAGCAAATGGAATAGGGATTCATTTTGAAAAAATAGATGAAGATATATCAGTTGAAGGTATTATTAGGGACTTTGGAAATGAGACTAAAAGGATAAATATATCTGTTGGAGCTGATTTTCTTGATAGAGCAGATATGTATGCCAAAGAGCATCACTTAAGTCGCTCAGCTTTAATACAAAAAGCTACCTTAGAATATATCGCTTCCTAAAGAATTGATTTTATCTGTGTAGCTTTTTTAATAAAACTATGGATCAAGTTCTAGATTTTTACTATGATTATTAACATAGCTCATAAAGTTTTCTACACAGTTATCTTGAATTTGTACTGCCATTGTTTGCATAATGAACTCCAATAATTTATTTATGCAATATTGCAACAAATATTAAGCGAAAATTACTTAACTTTTTTTATCTTAAAAGTTTGAGAAGCTTACATTAAAATAATATTCAATTTTCTTTATCTTGAAACTATAGATATAACGGTCTCTGTTTTGTTATATGTGTGCTTGTAGTGGAAATCTTTCAGGATGTTCAATCATCTCTAAACTTAAATCAATATCTAAGCTTTCCCAATAAAGATGTCCATGACTAAAACTTTCAACACTTGTTATTTCATTTACTGTTTTATCTTTAAACCAAGGAAATTGTTCATAAGATAAAAAATATTCTTGTTTGTTTGACAATATCCATAGTCCATGACTAGATATATTTGTTACTTCAGTTTCCAAAGTGTTCCTCCCATGCTTTTATATACTCCATAGCCTGAATGTCCAATATAATGAAGTTGCTCATTGGCAAATTCAGCAACTCCATCAATAGAGATGCCTTCAAGTAACTTTTTATCTGCAAATACAATAGTATTGTTCCATTACAGTTTCTAGATGTGTACATTTTATAACATTGTTAGACATATCAGCAGTTGACGCTGTTTTTGATTTAGGTAGGCTATATCCATAGTTGTAGCCATTATATGCGAATTTCCACATATCATCCATCAAATTATCAGGTTTATCTGAGCAAGATACGGTTGCAACACTAAATATAAGGACTAAATTAATTTTTAAAACTAAGAGAAGACCTTTTATCATATTACAATTCCTTGAGGTTATTTAATAAATATATCTGTATAACTTTAGATATAACTATTTATTCATTCCCATTATAGTGAAGTTAGACTTAATAAAATAAATTCATAAAAAATTAAAATTGACTATTAGTTGAAAAGTGCCTCTAGTGCATCCACACCATCTTTAGCTTCTTGGATTTCGCCAGTAGCTTCATCTGTTGTTTCATCTGTTTCTACAAGTTCTATCTGCATTCCTGTTAGCATAGATGCCAGACGGATATTTATTCCACTTTTACCGATAGCTTTTGATTTTTGGTCACTAGGTAGAGTGATAATAGCTTTTTCATTTTCACCCTCATCATTTTTAATTATTTCAACATGAGAGATTATCGCAGGACTCATTGTACGAGAAACAAAAAGTTCAGGTATGGTTGTGTACTCGATACAGTCAATATTTTCACCTATAAGTTCTTCGCTAACTGCATTTATACGAACGCCTTTAACACCTACTGTGGCTCCAACAGCATCAACTTGTGGGTGAGTTGAAATAAGTGCTATCTTTGCTCTCTCCCCCGGTATACGAGCCGATTTTTCAACGATAACAGCACCATCTGCAATTTCTGGAACTTCTAAAGCTAAAAGTTCTTCTAAAAATTTTGGACTTGTACGAGAAAGCTCGATTACAATACCATTTTCTTTATCCATATTTACGCGTCTAACAACTGCTTTTATATGGTCTCCCACATTGAAAAATTCACCTTTTATACGGCTTTTCATTGGCAGTACAGCACGAATCTCATCAACTTCTATGTATGTTGAATTTTGAGCATCAACTCTAGTTACACGACCTGAAGCCAGTGTACCGATTTTTGATTTATATTTGTTAAAAAGTTCATCCTCTACAAGTCTTTGGATGTGAAACTCTATCTCTCTGTGAAGTGATGAAGCACCGGTTCTTCCATAGTCATTTAAGTTATGTGGGATTTGTAGTTGATCTTCAAGTTCTACCTGATCATCATACTCTTTTGCATCCGTTAAAGATATGTAGGCAGGTGCTATCTCCTCATCTAAAAGTTTTTCATCATCATCTGCAACTACAGTGATTGTTTGAACTATTTCAATACTTTTTTTATCTTCATCAATAGTTGCTTCAAAAGCAAATTTATGATCGATTACTCTTTTTGCAGTCTGAATAAATGCTGTTTTTAGAGCCTCTTTTACTTTCTCAGGTTGAAGACCTTTTTCATGTGCAATTGCTTCAACAATATCTAAAATTTTTTCCATATAAGTATCCTTTTAAAGGGTTGTTTCACAAAAAATAAAATGTTTAAATAAGGGGATTTCTTATGAAGTAAGACATTATATCAAAAATCTAATAAAAACATCTTTAATCAGTATTTTAGTACTTTTTGTATACAATGCAATACTAATATGAAATAAAATTAAGGATTTAAAGATGGATTTAAAATTTGCAAGAACTGAAGTTGATGCTAAACCTAAAAAAGCTGATTTAGCTAAAATCGAAGCTACTCTTGAAAAAGAAGATAGTATGATTTTTTACTTTGATAGAGAAAATTCTCATAAAGACCTGCTAGAACTTCAAGACTATTTTGAAGAAAAAGGTAAGAGTTTTTATATGAGTGAAGTTAAGTTTGGACTCTCTGACAATGAGTATATGTATCAAGTTCATATCATTAACTAGAGTTATAACAAATGAGTAAAAAACTCTTTATTGAGACTTTGGGTTGTGCTATGAACTCTCGTGACACTGAGCATATGATTGCTGAGTTAACTGAGAAAGAGGGTTATGAGACAGTTGATGATTTTAGAGATGCTGACTTGATTCTTATAAATACCTGTTCTGTTAGAGAGAAGCCAGTTTCTAAACTCTTTTCAGAACTCGGTATCTTTAACAAAAAGAAAAAGCCAAGTGCAAAGATAGGTGTTTGTGGCTGTACAGCTTCACATCTAGGTGCTGACATTATTAAAAGAGCACCCTATGTAAACTTTGTTTTAGGTGCCAGAAATGTATCAAAAATCACAGAAGTTTTGCATAAAGAGAGAGCTGTTGAGATAGATATAAATTATGATGAGAGTGAATTTGCTTTTAAAGATTTTCGCAGATCTACTCTAAAAGCTTTTATTAACATTTCTATAGGTTGTGATAAAAGTTGTACTTACTGTATAGTCCCAAAAACTCGTGGTGATGAGGTCTCTATTCCCGATAGACTTATTTACAATGAAGCTAAGAGAGCAGTAGATGCAGGGGCAAAAGAGATCTTTCTTTTAGGTCAAAATGTAAATAACTATGGTCGCCGTTTTTCTGCTGAACATGAGAAGATTAATTTTACGGAGTTGTTAAAAAGACTTAGTCAGATTGAAGAGTTAGAGAGAATCCGTTTTACATCTCCTCATCCTTTTTATATGGATGATGAGTTTATTGAGGAGTTTGCAAAAAATCCTAAAATTTGTAAAGCGATGCATATGCCACTACAAAGTGGTTCAACTAAAGTTTTAAAAGATATGAAGAGAGGCTACTCAAAAGAGTGGTTTTTAAATCGTGTGCAAAAGCTTAGAACTCTATGTCCACAAGCTACTATATCTACTGATATTATTGTTGCTTTTCCCGGTGAGAGTGATGAAGATTTTGAAGAGACTTTAGATGTTATGAAGAGGGTTAGATTTGATCAGATTTTTTCATTTAAATACTCTCCTCGCCCTCATACTGAAGCCCAGAATTTTACAAATGTTGTTGATCCAGAAGTAGCATCGGCTAGGCTTACTCATCTTCAATCCTTTCATACTCAAATCCTTGATGAAAAAAATGCTACGCAACTTGGTAAAATCTATAGTGTTTACTTTGAAGAACTGCTTGCTGAGAACTTTATTTCAGGTAGAAGTGATAACAATCTTGTTATAAAAATCAAAGGTTCAGATGAACTTTTAGGTCAGTTTAGAGATGTTAAAATAACTTCTATAGGAAGAACTATTTTAACTGGGAAAATTGTTGCTTAAAAAGATTTTTCGCTTTTTAGCCCTAATCTTAGTCCCTTTTATAGGCTCACTTGTGATTAGGTTTTTATATCTTACCAACAAAAAAGAGTTTCATTCTCCAGACTCCATTGGTGAGGAGCCAACTATCTTTGCTTGTTGGCATGGGGAACTTCTTATGCTTCCATATCTCTACTCTCATTATAGAAAAGTTCCACGAGCCAAGGTGTTAATCTCAACTCATTTTGATGGAGAGTTGATCTCTAAAACTATAAAATATTTTGGTTTAGGTACTCTTTCAGGTTCAAGTAACAGGAATGCTGCAAGAGTTCTAATCCAAGGTATTAAAACTTTAAAAGAGGGTTATGATATAGGGATAACACCTGATGGACCAAAGGGACCAAGACATGAAGTTGCAGATGGTATAATAGTTATGGCACAAAAAACTAAAGCTAAAATAGCTTTAATCAGGATAAAGCCTACCAAATATTGGCAACTAAATTCATGGGATAGATTTGTTATCCCTAAGCCATTTGGAACTCTGCATTATTACTCTATGGGTTTGATTGATGTTAGTAATTTGGGTTTAGAAGAGGCGCGAACTTTAATCAAAAAAGGATTACTTAAGTATGAAGACTAAGATTTTAATTCCTGCAATAGCTGTTTTTTTACTTTTAGTTATGGGTGGTTACTTTTTAGCAAACCCATCTTATGATAAATCTATCAGAGCGAAATATTACTATGAGATAGGTGATTATAAAGAGGCTTACTCTTTAGCCAAAGAAGCCTTTAGCCTTGATGTTTACAACCGTATGGCATCTACGATTATGGCTCAATCTCGGACTTCGTTAAAATATGTAGACTATATAAGTGATGCTAAAAAATATATGAAAGAGATTAATGAAATAGCCGTACATGAGGTTGTTTCAGATGCAGATAAGGCAAAGCTAAGACTTATTTGTGAGATTATGAATAGTTCTTATATAAAATTAGCACCGAGTGTTATTACAGATGAAGATTTAGTTCAAGAGAGTGCTAAATATCATGATGGTTTTGAGAAACTTCTTGAAAAAGTTAATAGATAGTTATAGAATTGAGTTTTTAGAATCTCTTGAAGATTTAAGGGGTTACTCTGATCTGACTATAAAAAGTTATGATGAGTCTATCAGAGAGGTTTTAAGGCACTTGGAAATAATTAAAGAAGATAAGCAGATAGTCTTCAATCTTATGCCTTATCGTATAAAAATTTCATCTTTGAATCCAAAAACAATCAGTAAAAAACTTAGTGCAATTCGCTCTTTTTGCAGTTTTTTAAATGATAATGGCTTAAAAGTGCTTCTTAAATCAGATGATACTATTAAAGTGGCAAAAACTCTGCCAAAACCAGTATCTCACAAGCATATTATGGAAGCACTTTCACATGCCAATCTTAAAGAGAAGACAGTTTTAGTTATGCTCTATACTTTAGGTCTTCGTATCTCCGAACTTTCATCATTGAAATTACAAGATATATCAGAGGAATGGATAAGAGTTTTAGGTAAGGGAAACAGAGATAGAGATATTCCACTTCTGGATTCTACAAAAGAGTTGATGGATGAATATTTAACAACTTCACAGCCAAAAAAGTTTCTTTTTGAACAAAATGGTGAAAGATTAAGCGAAAATAGTCTAAGATATATCGTTAATAAAGTCTTTAAGAGAGTTGCCTTAAAAGTTACTCCTCATCAGCTTCGCCACTCTTATGCGTCATCTTTGCTTAATGGTGGTGCGCCGATAGTTGATGTTAGTGAGTTACTTGGTCACTCATCTATGGCTACAACACAAATATATACGAAATTAGGTAGTGCATTGAAACAGCAAAATTATAACAAAGCGCATCCACTTTGTGGAGTGGGTAAGTAATGTTAAGCAAACTTTTTGAATCTTTATATCTCAAAGTATTTGTCAATATTATTGTTTTGCGTGCAAAAAGTGTAGTTTATATAGAAACAGCTAACAAAAAAGGTATTGTTGATAGCGTAGAAGAGAGTTTTAACACGACAAGCTTAAATGATAGCATGTGCGATTTTATCTTATCATACACCTCCGAATCACCCTTTAACTATATCTCTATTTTAGATAAATCACTCTCTCAAGGAGCTGCACCGACTTGCTCATCTAAGGAGATTTCTACTTATTGTGATACAAGTTCTTCTAAGCATCTGTGCTATGGGGATAAGTGGTCTTTTTATACATCAAAATTGAGTCTGCATGCCATAGAAAAAGAGTATTCTAAAACAGGAGTTGATTTTGTATTTTCTCCATTTGTTGTGTTAGCCAGATTTTTTAGAGATAAGATAGATATCAATATGGCTATGTTTATTTTAGTAGAAGATAATTTTGTCACTCTTAGTGTTTTTGATAACTCGGTGTTATTGTATGCCAAGCATCTTGATATGCAACATTATAAAGATTCAAGCGATCTTTTAATGGATGATGAAGAAGAGATTGAGTTAGATATAGATGATGGGATAGATTTAGATAGTATAGAGGCTGATGATTTAGATGATTTTGGTGATATTGAAGATTTAGATTCACTTGAAGATTTAGATGAATTTTCTGATGCTAAAGATCTTGATGAAGAGTTTCAGGAGAGTCTTGATGAGACTGTGCAGGTAAAAGAGGTAGATGGTTTTAATGAAGATTATCAAAGATACCTGTTAATTCAAAGTTCGATAAATGATTTTTATAAAAGCACGAAGTATAAAAGTCAATTTATTGAGTCTACATATATAGCAGATGGTGTCGGTGTTAGTGGTGATCTCAAACGCTATCTTGAAGAAGAGATGTTTTTGAATGTATATATTCGCAGTATGGATTTAGGTGCTGAAATTTGCGAATTGGCAAAGGCAGAGTTAAAATGAAATATAGTTATATAAAACCAAGAAGAAAGAGTATATTGACTTCTGAGATGCAACTGCTTTTTATATTTTTTGGTATAACTCTTTTCATGCTTTTTTTGACTTACTCATTTTTACTTTTTAAAGATTATAGATTTTCACAAGATATGAAAGATATAGAGTTTCAAAGAGTAGAGTTGAGTAAAAATCTAGCTAAAATGAAAGCACAGATTACTTTTATAGAAAAAGAGAATCTTCTAGCCCAGAGGATATATACACAAAATACGGTTTTAAAAGAGTCTATAGCAAATCTGTTTGATTTAGTTCCACAGAGGATTACTCTTTCGGAGGCTTCATTGTTGGAAAATGGTCTTATTCTTTATGGAGTAACCCCAAATAAAGATGTTTATAATTTTATGCTTCAAGCACCACTTCGCTCTATCTTTCATAGGACATATAGTAGCTTTTATCCACTAGAAAATGGATGGTTTAGATTTGTTTCTACAAACTATATCCAAGAAGATGAGATTGACGATGAGATAAAAGAGTTAAGAAAAGATGAGGAGTTAGAAAATGAAGGTTAATATCTCCCGTCAAAATCTTTATCTTTTATCACTCTCTATCTTTTTACTGATATTTGTACTTCTCTTTTCGTTTATACTTTTAATTCCTAAGGGCAAAGAATATAGAGTTCAAAAAAGTGAGATTAGGCAAGAGAATCGTGAACTTCAAAGATATGAAAATTTTGATATTGATACATATGAAATACTTAAAAAACTTCAAGCAGACAATAGACATATTATCACTGCTTTTGATACAACATTCAATGCTGATAGATTTCAAAAACAGCATAAAAATTATTTTAAGTCACTTTCACTATCTGAAAAAACTGACATTGCTAGAGAAGATGAGTTCAGTGTTTATGAGGTAAATGCAACTTCGCATATAAATTCACCAAAAAGTTTTTATGATTTTTTAGATGCACTAAGCAGAAGTGACTGGATTATTAAAGTTAATTTTCCAATCAATTTTAAAAGAGATTCAGAGTTGATTTGTTCATCTTTTACGATGAGAGTATATAGCGTCTCTAAAGATTCAAATAGTAGTAAGTAATTGACCTTACGCACTTTTGTTAAAAAGTCCGTAAAAGATATTTATTTTCTTAAAAAGCTTGCTTTTTATAGCTTTAGGGGGTTGTAGGGACTTTAGTCCCTGCCTCTATAATGGGCTTTGCTCATTATAGTGCGTAACATCAGTAAGTAGTCCTTTTATTTTTGAAAAAGCTTCACCATTCTTATAAAGATATGGTCTTAATTTAGGCTCTATCTTTAAAACTCTACACTCCTCTTTAAACTCTTTTGGCATGCCAAAAGCATCTTTTAAGTATGGTAATATAAAGATAAATCCTCTATCTTTATTTACTACAAATTTTCTTCCAATAATAACAGTTTTTCTCTCTTTTAAGAGTTCTCTTTCATTTGCTGTTGGCATGTGAAGTTGTGATTTTAGATACTTATCTATGGCAAATATATCTGCTCTGGAGTTTTGTGAGCTTTTAAAATATGCAAACTCATCTATGTTTCTTATCTCTATGTTTTTTATGAGACTCTCTCTATCTTCATCTATATAATCAAAACTTTTTTTAATTCCCTGCAGATATTTATCTAAAAGAGGGGAGGTGTAGTTGTGTCGAAAAGAGTTTCTTTTTATATCTTCATCAAGGTTGCTGCTATCTTCAAAATATTTGATTTTGTTTGCTCTTAAAAAGCTTCGTAACTCTTTTTTGTCCAGATGCAGAAGGGGGCGAACAAGTGTGTAAGAGTCTCGTTGTTGCTCTTTTTGCATACCGGCTATTTCAGCACATCCGGCACCCTTACAAAACTGCATCAGCATCCACTCAAATCTATCTCCCAAATGGTGAGCAGTAAGAAGATTGTTATAGGTTCGTTCTTTAATGATTTTTTCAAAAAAATTGTATCTTATCTCTCTAGCTTTTGCCTCAAAGTTTTTCTCAATTTTTGGGGCAGTTAAGAGGTAGCACTTAAGGGCATGTGTAGATGCTAACTCTTGGGCATATTTAACCTCTTCTTTACTCTCTTTTCTAAGACTGTAATCCACTATAGCTATATCAAATTTTATACCGTTTTGCAAAAGTAGAAAAAACAGAGCAGAAGAATCAACTCCCCCTGAAAATGCCAAAAGGTTTTTTTTACCTCTTAGGCTATTTATAGATAACTTTTCAAGCATTGTCTACTGTTGCAGTTAAGATAGTGCCAACGATGTCAGTCACTTTTGCTTTATAGATTTTGCTAAACTCTAACTCTTCATCTTTGGTTTTGTCATTTACATAAATTTCACCATCAATCTCAGGAGCCCAGATGGTTTTTCTGGCACTTAAAAGATACTCATGTTCATCACTCTCACCGTCAATAACAAGTTCTACTGTCTTGCCAATATCGGCTTTAAGAGATTTTTGAGTAGCTTTTGAAGCAATATCTCCAAGAGTTTGCGCGCGAGATGCGATAAGTTTGGCAGGTATTTTATCTTTCATATCGTAGGCGGGAGTTGTCTCCTCATCAGAGTATGAAAAAACATTGATTCTGTCAAATCCAAATTCCAAAGCAAACTTACACATCTCTTCAAACGACTCATCACTCTCTTGTGGATGTCCAACTATAAAGCTTGTACGAACAAAAGAGTTAGGCAGTTCTCTCATAAAGTTAAGAAGTTCAAGGGTTTGTGTCTTGCCAAATCCTCTCTTCATTATGCGAAGCATATCATCATTTATGTGTTGAATTGGCATGTCAAAATAGTTATGAAACAGCTTACTTTTTGCGATGCTCTTTAGCATAGATATTGTAGTGGTAGATGGGTATAGGTATAAAATACGGGCAGATTTCACTCCTTCTATCAGTTCTATTCTCTGAATCAGAAGGCTTAAACCATCTTTGATATTTTTATCACGAAGGTATGAAGAGCTATCTTGTGAGACAAAACTAAAGTCAAAGTATCCTTTTGCTACTAAGCCCTCTACCTCTTTAGCGATAGAGTCTAAATCACGAGAGTTAAGCTTACCTTTAAAAGATGGAATGGCACAAAAACTACAAGCTTGATTACACCCCTCTGAGAGTTTTATATAGGCGTGATAAGTAGAGCCGGTCACAACCCTTTCATCTCTGTCTATAAGAAAAACTTCATCAGAAAATCGACTTTTTTTCTCAGCAAGAAGTTCATCAATATGGTCATAATCACCAACACCGGTAAAAATTTCTACTTCTGGAAGCTGAACTGCCAAATCATCTTTATATCTCTCACTTAGACATCCAGCCATAACTAAAACAGAGTCCTCTTTTCTAACTTCATGCAGGCTAAGAATGGTATTTATAGACTCCTCCTTGGCAGCATCTATAAAACCACAACTATTGACTATAATTACATCTGCATCTTTTTGGTCGTCAGTTAGTTCAAAATTTTGAAGTTTTCCTAACATTACTTCTGTATCTACAAGGTTTTTAGTACAGCCTAAAGAGACTATATGAAGTTTATTGTTCATTTTTCCACTTTTATTAAATTATTGCCGTATTATATCGTATAATAAATTTATGAAAATATATGATGTTTTAATCTTGGGTGCAGGTGCTAGTGGCTTGATGTGTGCTTCGCACCTCAAAAAATCTTTTAGTATAGGAATTGTAGATACTAACTTTAAAGTTGCACAGAAGTTGAAAATTTCCGGTGGTTCAAAGTGTAATATTACAAATGTAAGTATGAGTGAAAATAATTTTGATGGAGATAAAGAGTTTATATCACATGCTCTTAAATATTTTTCAAAAGATGATTTGCTAAAGTTTTTAAAAACTCACGGAGTTATACCTATAGTTAGAAAAAGCAGATATTACTTTTGCAAAGATAGTTCTGATGAGATTATAAATATTTTAAAAAAAGAGACACGGCATGTAGATATGCTTTTAAATAGAGAGATTTTAGAAGTTACAAAAAATGGTGAAATTTTTGAAGTAAAAACCTCAAAAGGTCTATTTAAAACTGAAAAAGTTGTTGTGGCAACTGGTGGGAAAAGTTACAAAACTCTTGGTGCTAGTGATATAGGTTTGCAAATTGCTAAAAGTTTTGGTTTGAAAGTAAAAGAGTTTTCTCCGGCTCTTGTTGGTTTTACAGTTCAAAAAGACCAGTTTTGGATGAAAGAGTTAAGTGGATTAAGTTGCTTCGTTCATATAAAGGTGAGGGATAAAATTTTAAAAGAGGAGATGCTTTTTGCTCATAAAGGCATAAGTGGACCAGCCGTTTTATCAGCTTCACTTTACTGGCAAAAAGGAAATTTAAGTATAAATTTCTTACCAAATAATGATATATTAGAACTTATCAAGGGAAGTAAAAAGCTTCTAAGTTCAGCTATCCCTCTGCCAAAAAGACTTTCAAAAGCGATTCTAAAAGCTTTGGGTGTTAAAGATATTGAGTGTAGAAAGATAACCCCAAGTGTCAAAGAACAACTTCAAAAGATAGATAACTATGAATTTGCTCCAGCAGGTAATTTTGGTTTTACAAAAGCAGAGGTAAGTCGAGGTGGTGTTTTAAGTAGTGAAATAAATCCCAAAAGTTTTGAGTCTTTGCGCGTAGAAGGTCTCTATTTTATTGGAGAGGTTTTAGATGTTACAGGTGAACTTGGTGGATACAATTTTCAGTGGGCATTTAGTAGTGGAGTTGTTTGTGCAAAGGCAGTAAACTAAATAATTAGCATATTAAA
>JAYELK010000025.1:0-24597 GCA_034717415.1 Campylobacterota bacterium
ATCTCATCTCTCGCACTATTTGAACCAAGAAGTTCTTTTTTTATTTCATCTCCACCACTAGCTTTACTCTCAGCTGGAGAGAATAATATTTTTAACATTTTTTGAAGCCTTATATTTTTATTTAATAAATGATATAATCAGGGTATAGGGAACCTCTAAAAATCCTTACATCCTGAGGAAATAAGGGTTTTTAGAGGTTCCCTAAATTTATATATGGAGTTGATTATGCGTATATTTTTAGTTTTTATTTTAACAGTTTTTTTCACTCTTGTCCATGCCTCTACTATTATAGGTAGTGTAGAGCAGTTAAGGGGGAGCGTGAAAGTTAAGAGTGAAGGTTCAATCAAAAAGAGCAGAGTTAAGGCTGGTTTTGAGATTAAAGCAGGTGATTTGATTATAACGGCTAAAAGAGCAGCAGCCAAAATCAGACTGAGTGATGGTTCTCAAGTAGTCTTAGATGAGAGTTCAACTATTCATTTTAGTTCTGCTCAAAGTGCTGAGCAAAGTGGAGGAAAAATTCTTTATAAAATTAGTTCAAGAGATGCTAAAAATTCTCTAAAAATAAAAACACCTTTTGCCATCATAGGTATCAAAGGAACGACTTTTATTGTCAATGCTACAAAAGATGCTTCTGTATCACTAAAAGAGGGGTTGATTGGTGTTACAAGTATAAAAGAGGAGTTTGAACTTTATAGAAAAGAGGTTAAAAAACAGTTTGAGGATTTTATGGCTGAGCAACTCTCTGCCTATGAAGAGTATAAACAGGTTCAGCGTCCCGGTTTTGTGGAAAAAACAAAAGAGTTTGATCTTATTGCAAGAAAAACTATCTCTTTTGATGGTAATAAAGTTAGTGAAGAAGATTGGACACAAGAGGATGAAGATGAGTTTAGATATTTTGAAGAGTTGATGAACTCAATGAAGTAAAATTATGAAAGAAAAGTTTCTCTATCTTGGGTTGTTGTTACCGGTATTGTTGATTACGCTTTTTTTTCAACTATATAAAGTAGAGCCACTAGAGAGTTTTTCACTTCGTTTTAATGATATAAATTTTAAACTGCAACAAAAAGAGACAAATCCAGATATAGTTTTTGTTGCAGTTGATGAACCAAGTGTAAATGAGTATGGCAGATGGCCTTGGGACAGAAAGATTTTAGCTAGAGGAATTGATTCTTTGGTTGAAGCTGATGTAGTTTTAATGGATATGATTTTTTCTGAACCTACTTCGCAGAGTGATGACTATGTTTTAGCAGACTCTATCTCCAACTTAAACAGCAGTATATGTGGTTTTTTTTTAAGAGATAAATCAACCCAAAAGATAAGTGATGAAGAGTTGGAGATTTTGAGTGACTCCTCTTTAGACTTTCTTCAATCACAAATTTCACAATATAAAAAACCACAATTTATCTCAGCTGAACATGCCGAGTTGAATATTGCACCAATTATGGAGGCATGTACACTCTCTGGTAGTTTTTCTACTTTGAGTGAGAGCGACCATCTTCTTCGTTCCTACCCCATATCTGTTTATTATCAAAATATCTTATATCCATCTCTGGCAATTCAGGGTTTAAGAGTGAAGTTTGACAGTGATATTAAACGAGTTGATGATTGGCATGTGGAGATAGCAAATCGTACGATAGGAGTGAATGAAAAAGGATTTATAAGACTTAACTTTTACCAAAGAGAGCAATACAACATAATATCTTTTTTAGATGTTGCACAAAAAAAGATAGATCCAAGTTATTTTAAAGGTAAGATTGTAGTTCTTGGCATTACGGAAGTTGGAGCAGGGGATATGGTTAGTACCCCTGTGGGTGATATGCCTGGACCACTGCTTCATTATACTTTTATCTCAAATCTTTTAGAGAATCACCTTATAAAAGAGCCTCACTATGTAACTTCTATTTTAATTATTTTAATGGTCTTAGTACCATTTTTCTTGATTTTTATCTTTAAAAAGATTTTACACAGAGCAGTCTTAAATATTTCTGCTTATCTGCTTCTATATATTGTTATTAGGTATCTTTTTGTTACCAATATGATCTATATAGATCTGTTTTATCCTCTTATCTCTCTACTTTTAAGTGTAGCAGTAGTTGAAGCAGTTGCTTTTAATCTCCAAGAGAATCGAGGTCGTTTTTTAAGAAGTGCTTTTTCAAGTTACCTCTCAGCAGATTTGTTAGATCAGTTAGTAAAAAATCCACAAAGTCTCTCTCTTGGTGGGGAGAAAAAAGAGTTAACTATCCTTTTTAGTGATATTAGAGGGTTTACAACAATCTCTGAGTCAATGGATCCTGTTAGTTTGATTACTCTTTTAAACAGATATTTTACACCAATGACAGATGCAGTTTTAGCTAACGGTGGAATGTTGGATAAATACATAGGAGATGCTGTTATGGCATTTTTTAATGCTCCTGTGGATATTGTAAATCATGCAGATTCCACATGCCGTGCAGCACTGCAAATGATAGATGAACTCGATAAACTAAATCAAGAACTCAAAGTTGAGGGCATAAATCCTATACGAATCGGCATCGGTATAAACAGCGCTGATGTTGTTGTCGGGAATATGGGTTCAGATAGAAGGTTTAACTATACTGTTATCGGGGATGGTGTTAATCTTGCTTCAAGGGTAGAGGGTCTAACTAAAAACTATGGTGTAAGTATTTTGATTACAGAGTTTACCGTTGCCAAACTTAAAGAAGATTTTATCTATAGAAAGATAGAGCCGGTCAAGGTAAAAGGTAAGAATGAAGCTGTACTTCTGTATGAACTTATGTCAGGCAGTGAAAGTTCTTTGAAAATAAAAAGATTGTATGATGAGGCATTAGAGGTTTATATAAGTGGTGATTTATTTGAAGCACAAAAGTTTTTTTCTACTATTGTAGAGAACTATGATGATAATCCGTCAAAATATTTTTTATCTTTGATAAAAAATAAGCATCCATGGGGTGTAAATAGAATGACAACTAAATGATAATTAAAATTTTCTCGCCGATAGGCGTAGCTTCAGTGAGGGGAATTCATCAAAGAATTCACTTCTTTGATGAAGGAGACAGATAATGAAACATGCCAGAACACTAGGTGCAAATGAGATTTTAGAACTTGTATTTATATATCTAACGGAAGTTTCTTCACTTAGAGAGTATGATGATATTCTTATGGTTTTAGCAAATATGGGACGAGCCTTAACTTCTTGTGATAGATGTACAGTTTGGGTAGTAAGTGATGATAAAACAAAAATATGGACAAAAGTTGCACATGGTATGGAACCCATCGAACTGCCAATAGATTCTGGCATAGTTGGTAATGCTATTGTTAATGAAAAAAAAATCTTAATAGATGATATCTACAAAGATAATAGATTTAATCCTGAGATAGATAAACAGACAGGGTATGTTACAAAAAGTATGATGGTAATTCCCATGTTTGATTATGATAATGAAATTATAGGAGCATTCCAAGCTATAAATCACAGGGGTGAAAAAGGAGTTTTTGATAAGAGAGATATGGAACGCTTGATGTTGGCAAGTACATATGCAGCTGAAACTTTGGTCTCTGTAAAACTTACAAACGAGATTGAAGAGACGCAAAAAGAGGTAGTTTTTACTATGGGAGCTATTGGTGAGAGCAGAAGTAAGGAGACTGGCAACCATGTAAAGAGAGTGGCCGCTTACTCTAAAGTTTTGGCTATTGCTTGTGGAATGGATGAGAAAGAGGCTGAACTTTTAAAACTGGCAAGTCCTATGCACGATATAGGAAAGATTGCAATTCCTGATGCCGTACTGAAAAAGCCGGGTAGATTTAACAATGAAGAGAGAGCCATAATGGATACCCATGCTGAACTGGGATTTAACATGATTAAAAATTCAGACAGACCTCTTCTAAAGGCAGCTGCTATTGTTTCATATGAACATCATGAAAAATATAATGGCACAGGGTATCCTCGTAAATTATCTGGCGAAGATATACACATATATGGTCGTATTACAGCTATTGCAGATGTATTTGATGCACTAGGAAGTGATAGGGTATATAAAAAAGCTTGGAATGATGAAAGAATTTTTAAACTTTTTAAAGAGGAGAGAGGTGAGCATTTTGATTCAAATCTAATCGACCTATTTTTTGAAAATTTAGATGAAATGCTTAAAATCAGAGAGAAATTCAAAGATAATTATGTAGAAGATAAAGATGAGAAAGATGAGTTGTGTAGTGAAATTAAAGTTCTTGGAGCATATGGAACAAGACTTAAAGGTTTTGGAACAAGTGCTTTTTATCTAAACTCTAAAAATGTTTTAGATGCAGGTAATTTACTAAATACTTTAGGTGATGAGTCTATTGATATAGAAAATATCTGGCTAACACACTCTCATCTTGATCATATAAGCGATATTGCATATATCTTAGATAACTATTTTTCCCATAGAAGTAAAACACTCAATATTATTGGACTGCCTCAAACTATTAAAGCTTTGCAAAAACATTTTTTTAATGATCTTATATGGCCGGATTTTTCTAAAATAACACTAAATAATTCATCAGATATGAGTATGAAGTATATAGAATTAGAGTTGGGAGTAGAGTATAAGATAGGAGAAGATGAATTTATAGAGGCATTTAAAACTGACCATACTGTACCAAGTTGTGGCTATATAGTAAAAAAAGCTAATAGTTCTATTTTAATTACAGCAGATACTTATGAGTTAGATAATGTGATAGAGATACTAGACTCAAGATTGGATATAAAAGCGATGGTAATAGAGTGTTCATTTCCATCAGATATGTTTACTCTTGCAAAAGAGAGTAAACATTTAACTTCAAAATTACTTTTTGATAGGTTAAAATTGTTAAAAAGAGATGATTTATCTCTCTACATCAATCATATAAAACCTCTTTATTTGGAAAAAATAGTAGTAGATATTGTAAAACAAAAGGGTAAATGGGAGCCAAAAATTCTAAAAGATGGAGATATTTTAAAGTTTTAGTAAATATACTTGACATTAAATATATATTGCACTATAATTCTGGCTCAAATTCGATGCCGACATAGCTCAGTTGGCTAGAGCAGCTGATTTGTAATCAGCAGGCCCGGGGTTCAAATCCTCGTGTCGGCACCATTGAATGCGAGAATATTAGAAACAGTGTTAGACCAGAAAATATTGGTGAGATAGTCAAGTGGCCAACGACGGCAGACTGTAAATCTGCTCCCTATGGGTTCAGAGGTTCGACTCCTCTTCTCACCACCATCAATGAAGCTGCGGGAATAACTCAGTGGCTAGAGTTCCTGCCTTCCAAGCAGGGTGTCGCGAGTTCGAATCTCGTTTCCCGCTCCATTGAACAATTTCTTTCTGGAAGCTGAAGTATAATTTCAATAAATTAACTTCATATATAGTATATTATATAGTTTTCTATATAGCTTTAAATCTAATCACAAATAAAATTATTATTATTAAGAAAATCATGCAATTATTGCTTATGCTGTATTTCTCGCTGTCGTGGCTCAGGGGTAGAGCACTTGCTTGGTAAGTAAGAGGCCGTGGGTTCAAATCCCACCGTCAGCACCACTTTTTAAAAAAGTTATAAAAAAGTATTAGTTAAGCAATAATTGAATGATTTTTGGGTATAATCCCATTTCTAATTCACAATTAAAGTCGGAGGACACTATGGCAAAAGAAAAGTTTGAGCGTAATAAACCGCATGTAAACATTGGTACAATTGGTCACGTTGATCATGGTAAAACAACATTAACAGCAGCGATTACTGCAGTATTAGCAGTAACTAACGGTGCAGAACTTATGGATTATGATGCAATCGATAATGCTCCGGAAGAGAGAGAGCGTGGAATCACAATCGCTACTTCACATGTAGAGTATGAAACTGATAAGCGTCACTATGCGCATGTTGACTGTCCAGGTCACGCGGATTATGTTAAAAACATGATTACAGGTGCTGCTCAAATGGATGGTGCTATTTTAGTTGTTTCTGCAGCTGATGGTCCTATGCCACAAACTCGTGAGCATATCCTTCTTTCTAAACAAGTTGGTGTTCCATATATCGTTGTTTTTATGAACAAAGAAGATATGGTTGATGATGAAGAGTTAATGGAATTAGTTGAGATGGAAATTCGTGAACTTCTTGACATGTATGATTTCCCAGGTGACGATACTCCAATCGTAGCTGGATCTGCTCTTAAAGCTCTTGAAGAAGCAAAATCTGGTACTCTTGGTGAGTGGTCAGCAAAAATTCAACAATTAATGGTAGAAATAGATGCTTATATCCCTGAGCCTGAGCGTGAAACTGATAAAGATTTCTTAATGCCTGTTGAGGATGTTTTCTCAATCTCTGGTCGTGGAACAGTTGTTACTGGCCGTATTGAGCGTGGTGTTGTTAAAGTTGGTGAAGCAGTAGAAATCGTAGGTATCCGTGATACTCAGAAAACTACTGTAACTGGTGTTGAGATGTTCCGTAAAGAGATGGATCAAGGTGAAGCTGGTGATAACTGTGGTATTCTAGTTCGTGGTATTGGTAAAGATGATGTTGAGCGTGGTCAAGTACTTTGTAAGCCAGGTACTATTACTCCTCACACTAAATTTACAGCTGAGATCTATGTACTAAGTAAAGATGAGGGTGGTCGTCATACTCCATTCTTCAACGGTTATCGTCCACAGTTCTATGTTCGTACAACTGATGTTACTGGTGCAATTACTTTACCAGAAGGTACTGAGATGGTTATGCCAGGTGACAATGTAAGCATTACTGCTGAGTTAATTCACCCAATTGCAATGGAACATGGTACTAAGTTCGCTATCCGTGAGGGTGGTAGAACTGTTGGTGCTGGTGTTGTTGCTGAGATATTAGCATAATAAACACCATAACGAGTTAAGCTCATTATGATGATAGGGACTTGTGTCCCTATAACCCTCTGAAACTACAAAGCATTTTGTTTTAAGAAAGATAGAGGATTTTAATTTTAAGGTATAAACATGAGAGAAGCAATTCACTTAGGTTGTGAGAAGTGTACTCGTCGTAACTATCACACAACTAAAAATAAAAAAACTCATACTGAAAAATTTTCAGTAAGAAAATATTGTAAATTTTGTCGTGAGCATACTGTTCACAAAGAGATGAAACTGTAATATAAGTCCGAGCTTGCTTTTAGCAAAATTTGCTTTTAGCAAAATTTGCTTTTAGTGTGTTTCACTTTTAGGCGTATAGCTCCAATGGTAGAGCACCGGATTCCAAATCCGGGTGTTGGGAGTTCGAGTCTCTCTACGCCTGCCACACTTATTATTAGTAAGGCTTTAGAGCTTTATTTATAATCAATGTAATTTTAGGAAAGTCAGATGAATTTAGGTGTACATATTAGAAATGCAAGAGCAGAGTTAACTAAGGTAATCTTTCCTACTAAAGGTCAAGTTAAACAGGCTTACATATCTGTTTTAATAGTAGTTGCTGTTGTAGCTGCTTTTTTAGCTTTAGTTGATCTTCTTATGTCAACTTTTATGTCAGCTGTTTTAGGTTAAGGGGTTTTTATGGCACATCAATGGTATTCAATTCAAACTTATGGTAGCGATAGAATGGTTAGAGATGCAATCTTTAATATGATTGAAGAGTTGGGTCTGCAAGAAGCAATTACAGATGTAATAGTTCCTACTGAAGATGTTATTGAAGTAAAAGATGGAAAGAAAAAAGTAACGGAAAGATCTCTATATTCTGGGTATGTATTTGCTAGAATAGATTTAAATACAGAGATTCAGCATATGGTTCAATCAATTCCAAAAGTATCTGGATTTATTGGTGAGGCTAATATACCGACCCCACTAAGTGAGCATGATATTAATGTAATTTTAGATCGTGTTAACAACAGAGCAGCTCCAAAACCAAAAGTATTTTTTGATAATGGCGAGACTGTTCGTATTATAGATGGACCATTCGCAAACTTTACAGCAACTGTTGATGAGTATGATCTAGAGCATGGTACTCTAAAACTAAATGTTTCGATTTTTGGAAGAGTAACACCTGTTGATATTTCATATACTCAAGTCGAAAAAATAATTTAAATTTAAAACAAGGAAGCAAACATGGCAAAAAAAGTTATGGACTACATCAAGCTACAAATTGAAGCTGGTAAAGCAAACCCTGCACCACCGGTAGGACCTGCATTAGGACAGCGTGGTGTTAATATCATGGAATTTACTAAAGCATTTAATGAAAAAACAAAAGATAAAATGGGATTCAAAATTCCAGTTGTAATTACAGTTTACACTGATAGAAGTTTTTCATTTATTACTAAACAACCACCGGCATCTGCACTTCTTATGAAAGCAGCTGGACTTAAAAAAGGTACGGATAATCCACTTAAAAACAAAGTTGGTAAAATTACTCGTGCTCAGTTAATAGAAGTTGTTGAACAAAAAATCGAAGATTTAAACACTGACGATAAAGATATGGCTGCTAATACTTTAGCTGGTTCAGCTCGTTCAATGGGTATCGAAGTAGTAGATTAATAATTACAATCATCGACCACAGTGATTTAAAATTTTGTGGCAGAATTTATAGGAGAATTTGAAAATGAGTAAAAGATATAAACAATTATTAGAAAAAATTGATAATACAAAATCATATGTAGTTGCAGATGCTGCAGTTGCTGTAAAAGATTTAAAAAGTGCAAAGTTTGATGAGACTGTTGAAATTGCAATGAACTTAAATGTAGATCCAAGACATGCCGATCAAATGGTTCGTGGTGCAATTGTACTTCCACATGGAACTGGTAAAACTGTTCGTGTTGCAGTTTTTGCAAAAGGAACTAAAGCTGATGAAGCTAAAGCTGCCGGTGCTGATATTGTTGGTACTGATGATTTAGTTGCTGATATTAAAGAGGGGATTTTCAACTTTGATATAGTTGTTGCTGCTCCTGATTGTATGGGTCTAGTTGGACAAATCGGTCGTATTTTAGGACCAAAAGGTCTTATGCCTAACCCTAAAACTGGTACTGTAACTCCAGATGTTGCAACTGCTGTTAAAAATGTTAAGGGTGGTCAAGTAGCTTTCCGTGTTGACAAAAAAGGTAACATTCATGCAGGTATCGGTAAAGCTAGTTTTGATGCAGATAAAATTGCTGAAAATTTAGTATCTTTTATAACTGCTATCAATAAACAAAAACCAGCATCTGCAAAAGGTAGATATATTAAAAATGCTGCTCTTAGTTTAACTATGAGTCCAGCAATAAAACTTGATCTAGTTGAATTGGCAGATATTAAGTAATTTTTAGTGTTCCGCTAAAGGTGGAATACTATAAAGTTACTCAGTAATAAACCATCATATTGGGCTTTGCTTATTATGATGTGTAGTATCAATGGTAACTGCATTTTATGGACTAAAGATAATGGGTGCTGTAAAGCTTAATATTACCTGTTTGAAGTGTTGTCTGGAAAGGAGAATATTCTATGACAAAAACACAAAAAGCTGAAATTATTGAAGTACTTTCTACTGAATTTAAAACTGCTCAATCTGTAATCTTTTGTGATTACAAAGGTTTGAGCGTTTCTGAATTAGAAGGTTTAAGAAAATTAGCTCGTGCTAAAGATTCAAAAGTTCAAGTTGTTAAAAATAGTTTGGCAACTATATCACTTACTAATGCTGATTTAACCGGTGTTGAACTTAAAAATACAAATATTTTAGTTTGGGGCGAAGATTCTGTTGCTACTTCTAAAGTAGTTTCTGAATTCGCTAAAGATAACGAAAAATTTGTAATTAAATCTGCATATGTTGATCGTGAAGTTGCTGATGCTGCTAAAGTTGAAGCATTTGCTAAACTTCCAGGTCGTGAAGAGTTACTTGGTATGCTTGCTGCTACTTGGATGGCTCCACTTACATGTATTGGATTTGGTCTTAACGCTCTTAAAGAAAAGAAAGAGCAAGAAGAAGCTGCATAAGCAGTTTCATATAAATTAAATAATTAAAATAAAAGGAGCCAAAATGGCAACTACAAAAGAAGACGTATTAGAATTTATCTCAGGACTTTCTGTATTAGAACTTTCTGAATTAGTAAAAGAATTTGAAGAAAAATTTGGTGTATCTGCTCAACCTGTTGCTGTAGCTGGTGGAGCTGCTGCTGGTGGTGAAGCTGTTGCTGAGAAAACTGAATTTGATGTAGTATTAACTGATGTTGGTGCTAAGAAAATTGGTGTTATTAAAGCTGTTCGTGCTTTAACTGGTTTAGGACTTAAAGAAGCTAAAGAAGCTTGTGAAGGTTTACCATCTACAATCAAAGAGGGTGTAGATAAAGATGCTGCTGAGGAAGCAAAAGCTGCTTTAGAAGAAGCTGGTGCAACAGTAGAAGTTAAATAAATATTCCCCCTTTAGGGGTACGCAGGAAAATTCATTTTCCTGCGTTATCAAATTAATTTTTGGGCGCTTTTACGAAGAGATTTCGACCTCTTGGTAAAAGTGCCCTTATGTCGTTTATAAGCACTGTAAAAATCGAGCTTATTTAAAAGCTCAAAATCTATCTAAGGACGCTTAGATATGATAGTCTTAATATCAAATATTAAGTTCCTAATTAACAACTCATCGAGGTAGCCTATGTTAAACACTTTATACTCCGGAAACCGTCTTCGTGTAGACTTCTCTAAAACCCCTCAACAGATAGAAGTACCAAATTTACTGCAACTGCAACAAAGTTCTTATGATAGCTTTTTAATGTTAGAAGATAAAGATAGAACAGCCAGTGGTGTTGAAAATGTATTTCAATCAGTTTTTCCTATTCATGATGTTCAAAATAGATTAACTATTGAGTATATTGGCAGTGAGGTTTCAAATCCGAAATACACTGTTAGAGAGTGTATGGAGCGTGGTCTTACTTACGCAATAAGCTTAAGAATGAAAACTCGTCTTATTCTTTGGAATAGAGATGAAAACACTAAAGAGAAACTTGGTGTAAAAGATATTAAAGAACAGAGTATATTTGTTCGTGATATTCCACTAATGACAGATAGAACTTCTTTTATTATTAATGGTGTTGAGAGAGTTGTTGTAAATCAGCTTCACAGATCACCGGGTGTAATTTTTAAAGAAGAAGAATCAAAAACTGCTGGTAATAAACTAATCTATACTGGTCAAATTATTCCAGATCGTGGTTCGTGGTTGTATTTTGAATATGATCCAAAAGATATTTTATATATGAGAATCAATAAGCGTCGTAAAGTTCCTGTAACTATTATGTTCCGTGCTTTGGGTTATTCTAAGCAAGATATTTTAAAACTTTTTTACCCAATTCAGACGATTAATATAGATGACAATAGGTTCTCTATGAATTTTAATCCATCTAATTACTCTTCTAGATTGGATTATGATTTGGTTGATATGAATGGGGAAGTTTTACTCTCTTTGGGTAAAAGACTTTCAGTTAAAAAAGCACAAAAATTTATAGACGATGGTCTAAAAGATGTTGAGTATCCACTTGAGGTTTTATTAGAGCGTTATCTTGCAGAGCCAATTATTGATCCAGAGACTGGTGAAATACTTTTTGATACGATGACTCATATAGATGAGACAAAATTGAAAAAGATGGCTGAGATAGGTGTAACTGAGTTTAAAATAGCAAATGATTTAGCTGAGGGTGTTGATAGTTCAGTTATTAATGCATTTAATGCTGATGCTGATTCACTTAAGCTACTTAAACAAACAGAAGAGATTGAAGATGAGAATGACTTATCTGCGATTCGTATCTATAAAGTTATGAGACCAGGTGAGCCAGTTACTAAAGAGGCTGCAAAAGCTTTTGTTAATCAACTTTTCTTTGATCCAGAGAGATATGACCTAACGAAAGTTGGTCGTATGAAGATGAATCATAAGCTTGGATTAAATATACCTGAGTATGTGACTGTTTTAACTCATGAAGATATTATTAACTCTGTTAAATATGTAATTAAAGTTAAAAACGGTCAAGGCCATATTGATGATAGAGATCACTTAGGTAATCGTCGTATTCGTTCTATTGGTGAACTTTTAGGTAATGAGTTACACAATGGTCTTATTAAGATGCAAAAAGCAATTCGTGACAAATTATCAACTATGAGTGGATCAATGGCAGAGTTAATGCCACATGATTTGATTAACTCAAAAATGATTACTTCTACAATTATGGAGTTCTTTTCTGGTGGACAACTTTCTCAGTTTATGGATCAAACAAATCCTCTATCTGAAGTTACTCACAAGCGTCGTCTGTCGGCTCTTGGTGAGGGTGGTCTTGTAAAAGAGAGAGCAGGCTTCGAGGTGCGTGATGTTCACCCGACCCATTATGGTAGAATCTGTCCGGTAGAGACTCCAGAGGGTCAAAATATTGGTCTTATCAATACTTTGGCAACTTACTCAAAAGTAAATGAGCATGGTTTTATTGAAGCTCCATATAAAGTTATGAAAGATGGAAAAATTACTAATGAAGTAATATATCTTACTGCTACTCAAGAAGAGGGTGTAAAAATTGCAGCTGCTTCAAATGAGTTGGATAAAGAGGGACAGTTTGTTAGTGACTTAGTTACTACTAGACAAGATGGTGAGATTTTAATTCGTCCTTCAACTGAGTGTGAATTTGCAGACCTCTCTTCTCATATGGTTGTTGGTGTTGCGGCTTCACTTATTCCATTTTTAGAACATGATGATGCTAACCGTGCGCTTATGGGTTCAAATATGCAACGACAAGCAGTGCCTCTTTTAAGACCATATTCTCCAATGGTGGGAACAGGTGTAGAAAAACTTGTTGCTCGTGATTCTTGGGAGTGTGTTAAAGCTAAACGATCTGGTGTTATTGAAAAAGTAGATGGAAAACATATCTATGTTATGGGTAGTGATGATGGTGAAATCTATATAGATTATTATTCATTACAAAAGAATCTTCGTACGAATCAAAATACTTCTTTTGCTCAAAAGCCAATTGTAAATGTTGGAGAAAAAGTAGAAAAGGGACAGATTATCGCTGATGGTCCAAATATGGATCAGGGTGAGTTAGCACTTGGTGTTAATGCAATGGTTGCTTTTATGCCTTGGAACGGTTATAACTTTGAGGATGCAATTGTTATCTCAGAGAGAATGATTCGTAAAGATGCTTTTACCTCGGTTCATATCTATGAAAAAGAGATTGAAGCAAGAGAACTTAAACATGGTGTTGAAGAGATTACTCGTGATATTCCAAATGTTAGAGATGATGAATTGGCTCACCTTGATGAGAGTGGTATTGTAAAAATTGGTACTAAAGTTAATGGTGGAATGATTCTAGTCGGTAAGGTTTCTCCAAAAGGTGAAGTTAAACCAACTCCAGAAGAGAGACTTCTTCGTGCAATCTTCGGAGAGAAAGCTGGTCATGTTGTAAACAAATCACTCTATTGCGCTCCAAGTATGGAAGGTGTTGTAGTTGATGTTAAAATCTTTACTAAAAAAGGCTATGATAAAGATCCTCGCGCACTTGAACTTGAAAAAGAGGAGAGAGATTATTTAGAAAGAGAGCATTACGACAGACTTCTTATGATTGATAAAGAGGAGATGCTAAGAATTACTAAACTCTTAACAAAAGAGGCTCTCATTAGTGATATTAAAATTGCTAATAATGAGTATAAAGCCGGAGATATAATTAATGGTGATGATTTAGTTGAAGTTAATCGTTTTGCTATGAATGCCATCGTTAAATCTTTTAGTGAAGATATTCAAGCTGAGTATGATAAAACTAAAAAATATTTCCAAAAACAGAAAAGACTTTTTAGTAGTGAACATGAAGAAAAACTTACTATATTAGAAAAAGATGATATCTTACCAAATGGTGTTGTTAAGTATGTAAAAGTTTATATTGCTACAAAAAGACAGTTAAAAGTTGGTGATAAAATGGCTGGTCGTCACGGGAATAAAGGTATTGTTTCTACAATAGTTCCTGAAGTTGATATGCCATATATGGAAGATGGGAGAAGTGTTGATGTTTGTTTAAATCCACTTGGTGTTCCCTCTCGTATGAATATCGGTCAAATTTTAGAGATGCACTTAGGTATGGCAGGTCGTGAACTTGCTAACCAGATTCAAGAGCAGTTTGAAACTAAACAGAAAGATTTTATAGATAATCTTCGCTCAAAAATGATCTCAATAGCAGATGTTACAGGGATGATGAATGCTGTTGAAGTTATTGGTGATATGAGTGATGATGAGTTCCTCAAGTATGCTAGAGATTGGGCTAAAGGTGGCGTTAGATTTGCTACTCCAATTTTTGAGGGTGTAAATCAAGCAGAGTTTGATAAACTCTTTGAATTAGCTAAAATGGAGAGTGATGGTAAAACTGTTTTATATAACGGTTTAACTGGAGAGAAGATAAAAGAGAGAGTAAATGTAGGTTACATGTATGTTCTTAAACTTCATCACTTAGTTGATGAGAAAATTCATGCTCGTTCAACTGGACCATATTCTCTTGTAACACAACAACCTGTTGGTGGTAAAGCACTATTTGGTGGACAGAGATTTGGTGAGATGGAAGTTTGGGCTTTAGAAGCTTATGGTGCATCAGCAGTTCTTAAAGAGATGCTAACTATCAAGTCTGATGATGTTGATGGTCGTGTTCGTGCTTATAAAGCGATTACAAAAGGTGAGTTAGTGCCACCATCTGGTATTCCAGAGACACTATTTGTATTAACAAAAGAGCTTCAAGCATTGGCTCTTGATGTAGAGATTTTTGACGAGGTTGAAGACGATGAGTAAATTAGTACCTATTACAGTAACAGAAGATAATAGACCAAAAGATATTAAGCAGCTACAGTTTCGCCTAGCTTCTCCTGAGAAAGTGATGTCTTGGAGTCATGGAGAGGTTAAGAAACCTGAAACTATTAATTATCGTACTTTAAAACCAGAGAGAGATGGACTGTTTTGTGCAAAAATCTTTGGTCCTGTAAGAGACTATGAGTGTCTTTGTGGTAAATATAAAAAGATGCGTTATAAAGGTGTAGTTTGTGAGAAGTGTGGTGTTGAAGTAACAAGCACTAAAGTTCGTCGTGTTCGTATGGGACACATTGAACTTGTAACTCCAGTTGCACATATCTGGTATGTTAGTTCACTGCCGTCTCGTATTGGTACCTTGCTTGGTATCAAGATGAAAGATTTAGAACGCGTACTCTATTATGAAGCATATATCGTTGAATCTGCTGGAGAAGCATATTATGATGCTGAAGCAAAAACACCGGTTTTACAATACGATGTTTTAAATGAAGAACAGTATAGAACTCTGATTCAAAGATTTGGTGAGTTAGGCTTTAAGGCTCGTATGGGTGGCGAAGTTGTTCGTGATTTGCTAGACTCTATTGATCTAGTTGATCTTTTTACTAACCTTAAAGAAGCAATTGAAGAGACTAAGAGTGAAGCAAAAAGAAAAACTATTGCAAAAAGACTTAAAGTAATTGAATCATTTTTAAATAGTGGAAATAATCCTGCATGGATGATGTTGACAGTTTTACCTGTACTTCCACCAGATTTAAGACCTCTAGTCTCTTTAGATGGTGGTAAATTTGCTGTTTCTGATGTAAATGATCTCTATCGTCGTGTTATTAACCGTAACCAAAGACTTAAGCGTCTTGTAGAACTTGAAGCTCCTGAGATTATTGTTCGTAATGAAAAGCGTATGCTTCAAGAGTCAGTAGATGCTCTTTTTGATAATGGTCGTCGTGCTAATGCTGTAAAAGGTGCTAACAAAAGACCACTTAAATCTTTAAGTGAAATCATTAAAGGTAAGCAGGGTCGTTTCCGTCAAAACTTACTTGGTAAGCGTGTTGATTTCTCTGGTCGTTCTGTAATTGTTGTTGGACCATCTTTAAGAATGGATGAGTGTGGATTACCTAAGAAAATGGCTCTTGAACTGTTTAAGCCACACCTGATTGCAAAACTTGAAGATAAAGGTTATGCGACTACAATTAAAGCTGCCAAGAAGATGATTGAAGAGAAGACAAATGAAGTTTGGGAGTGTTTGGCTGAAATAGTTGATGGTTATCCGATTATGCTTAACCGTGCACCAACGCTTCATAAGCTTTCTATCCAAGCATTTCATCCTAAACTAATTGATGGTAAAGCTATTCAGCTTCATCCATTAGTTTGTGCAGCATTTAATGCCGACTTCGATGGGGATCAAATGGCTGTTCATGTACCTCTCTCTTCTGCTGCAATTGCTGAAGCTAAAGTACTTATGCTTGCATCTATGAATATTTTACTTCCTGCATCAGGTAAAGCAATCGCTACACCTTCTCAGGATATGGTTCTTGGAATCTACTATATCACCTTAGAGAAAAATGGTGTAAAAGGTTCAAATAAACTTTTTGCAAATGTAGATGAGATTAGAATTGCATTAGAACACGATGCACTTGATCTTCATGCAAAAATAAGAACTCGTATAGATGGTCGTATCATCCACACTACTGCCGGTCGTATGCTTTTAAAAGCTATCTTGCCAGATTTTGTTCCATCAGAATTATGGAACAAAGTTATGAAGAAGAAATATATCAATGAAGTTGTTGATTATGTCCAAAAACATGGTGGTGTCGGTGTAACAGCAGGTTTCTTAGATAGATTAAAAGATTTAGGTTTTAAACATGCAACTGAGGCAGGTGTTTCTATCTCTGCTGATGATATTAGAATCCCTGATATGAAAGAGGTAAAAATTACTGAATCTAAAAATAGAGTTATGGAGATTCAAAAACAGTTTGAAGCTGGTCTTTTAACTGAACAAGAAAGATATAATAAAATCATCGATGTTTGGACAGATACAAATAATACTCTTGCAACAGAGATGATGGATTTAGTTGAAAATGATAAAGATGGATTTAACTCTATACATATGATGGCTGATTCTGGTGCTCGTGGTTCTGCTGCACAGATTCGTCAGCTTGCTGGTATGCGTGGTCTTATGGCTAAACCATCTGGTGATATTATCGAGACTCCGATTATCTCTAACTTTAAAGAGGGTCTTAATGTAATCGAGCACTTTATCTCAACTCACGGTGCTAGAAAAGGTCTTGCCGATACAGCACTTAAAACAGCAAATGCTGGTTACTTAACTCGTAAACTAGTTGATGTTGCTCAAAATGTTAAGATTGTAGAGCATGATTGTCATACTCATGAGGGTATTGAGATTGCAGATATTCAAGATCAAAATACTTTGATTGAGTCTTTAGAAGATAGACTTAATGGTAGAGTTTTAGCTGATGATATTATTGACCCAATCTCTAATGAGATTTTATTTGCTGAGGGAACTCTTCTTGATGAAGTTAGTGCAAAAGTTATAGCTGAAGCAGGTATTAAAACAGCTCATATTAGAACTCCAACTACATGTAAAAGTGAAGGTGGTATCTGTGCTTTATGTTATGGTGCTAATCTTGCAACAGGGCATATTATTCGTACTGGTGAAGCAGTTGGTATTATCGCTGCTCAGTCAATTGGTGAACCTGGTACTCAACTTACTCTTAGAACTTTTCATGTTGGTGGTACTGCATCTTCAACTGCTCAAGAGAGACAAGTTGTAGCACAAAGAGAAGGCTTTATTCGTTACTATAATGTTAAAACATATACCTCAAAAGAGGGAAAAAATATTGTAGCAAATCGTAGAAATGCTGGAGTATTATTGGTTGAACCTAAGATTAAAGCTCCATTTGCCGGCAGAGTAGAGATTCAAACTGTTCATGATGAAGTGATTATAAGTATAGTTTCTAAAGATGATACAGTTCGCTACTCTCTTCGTAAAAATGAGATTGCTAAACCAAATGAGTTAGCGGGTATTGGTGGACAGATTGAGGGTAAATACTACTTCCCATATGAAAATGGTTCAGAAGTATCTGTAGATGAATCTATAGTGGAGACTATAAAAGATGGTTGGAATGTGCCGAGTCGTATTTCTTATGCTTCTGAAATTCTTGTTGAAAATGGCGCTCCTGTAACTCAAAAAATCTTAGCCAAAGAAGAGGGTACTGTTAAGTATTTCTTACTTAAAGGTGACTATTTAGAAAGATTTGAAGGCGTTAAAGCTGGATATGAAGTAGTTGAAAAAGGACTTTTTGCAACTGTTGTAGATGCTAACAATCGTGAAGCAGTAAGACACTATATCGCTCGTGGTTCTGTTATAGTGACACAAGATAATGAGGTTGTTGACGCAACTACACTTCTTGCTAAACCGTCAAGTGATGAGTCAGTTGTTATTGCTGAGTGGGATCCATACTCTAATCCGGTTATTTCTGAAGCAAATGGTAGACTGACTTATGAAGATATTATTGTTGGTACGACAGCTACAGAACAGGTAGATGAACTTACAGGTAAAACTCGTCTTATGATTAATGAGCATATTCCAACTGAGTATAAACCAACTGTTGTTTTAGCTACAGAAGATGGGGAGTTGTTAAGATATGCAATTAATCCTAAGTCATCTCTTTTTATTGAAGATGGTGCAACTGTTAAAGTTGCAGATATTATTGCTAAAACTCCAAAAGCACTTCAAAAATCATCAGATATTACTGGGGGTCTTCCTCGTGTAAGTGAACTTTTTGAGGGTCGTCGTCCAAAAGCAACAGCACTTATATCTGAGATAGATGGTGTTGTGAGTTTTGGTAAGCCACTTCGTGGAAAAGTTCGTATTGTTGTCTCTTCTGATAATGGAATTGTCAAAGAATACTTTGTTGATAAATCACATGTTGCAGTTGTAAATGCAAATGATTTTGTGCATGCTGGTGAGAGATTGACTTCGGGAATAATATCTTCACATGAACTTCTTAGAATTATGGGTGTTAAAGCACTTTATAACTACTTGGTAAGTGAAGTTCAGCAAGTTTATCGTTCACAAGGGGTTAATATCTCTGATAAACATATTGAGGTTATCTTTACTCAGATGCTTAGACAGATTAAAATTGTAAAATCTGGAGATACTAAATTTATACAGGGCGACTTAATATCTAAAACTAAGTTTGCTCAAGAGAATGAAAAAATCATTCGTCTTGGTGGTCGTCCTGCGATTGCTGAACCTTTTTTAGTTGGTATTACAAGAGCTGCCGTAAGTGCAGATAGTATTATCTCTGCGGCATCATTCCAAGATACAACTAAAGTTCTTACAGAAGCAGCAGTTTCTGCTAAGGTAGATGATCTTAATGATCTTAAAGAGAATGTAATTATTGGTCGTACTATTCCTGTTGGAACTGGTATATATAAAGGTCAAGAAGTTGTTTTTAACAACGATGAAGATTAATTTATAACTCTTTTTTGTGGCATGTGGGAATTAATTCCCACATGCCAATATCCTTTTTTAATTTTCCCTTAAAATAAGCTAACTTTAATCACTATTTCTGTACCATCTCGTGTCTATAATTCTCTTAAAAATTAGAGGATTAAATTCTACTGGAAAATAAGTAACTAAATTTACATATTTAATAAATATGTGAAAACTCCTTGTTTATCTCAAAAAACAATGTTTTTTGTAGCTTTAGGGGGTTGTAGGGACTTTTAAGTCCCTGCCTCTACAATGGGCTTAACTCATTGTAGTGTATAAATATAACATAAAGGAATTGTATGCCTACAATCAATCAACTGATTCGTAATGAGCGTAAAAGAGTGATTAAGAAATCAAAATCACCTGCTCTTGTTTCATGTCCACAGCGTCGTGGTGTATGTACTCGTGTTTATACGACTACACCAAAAAAACCTAACTCGGCTTTAAGAAAAGTTGCAAAAGTTAGATTAACTTCTGGTTTTGAAGTAATTTCATATATCGGTGGTGAGGGTCATAACCTTCAAGAACACTCAATCGTTCTTGTTCGTGGTGGTCGTATTAAAGATTTACCTGGTGTTAAGTATCATATCGTTCGTGGTGCATTAGATACTGCCGGTGTTGCTAACCGTATGGTTGCTCGTTCTAAATATGGAACAAAAAGACCAAAAAAATAATCAAAGATTATTTTTTTAAAACATTATATTCAATAGCTACAGGATAAACTTTTAGTAGTTTATTTTGAGTAAATTTGAAAATACAAATTGAAGAAGAAGGAAATTCGAAATGAGAAGAAGAAAAGCTCCCGTTCGTGAAATTATGCCAGATCCAGTTTATGGAAGCAAAATTTTAACGAAATTTATAAACAAGATTATGTTGGATGGTAAAAAATCTACAGCAGAAAAAATCATATACAGTGCAATGGATATCATTAGCTCTCGTGGTGAAAAAACTGGTATAGATACATTTAATGAAGCTATTGAGAATATTAAACCAATTATAGAAGTAAAAAGTCGCCGTGTTGGTGGTGCTACTTATCAAGTTCCAGTAGAAGTACGCCCAGTTCGTCAACTTTCTTTATCAATCAGATGGTTGATAGATTCTGCTCGTAAGAGAAATGAAAGAACAATGGCTGAGAGATTAGCTAATGAGTTAATGGATGCATCAACTGATAAAGGTAATGCGTTCAAGAAAAAAGAAGATACTTACAGAATGGCAGAAGCTAATAAAGCATTTGCTCATTACCGTTGGTAATCTACACTTTTTAAATATCGTCAAAGAGATAAATCTCTTTGACAACACAATATTGACACCTCTTTTGTAAGTAAATATACTTTATTTATAAAAGAGGTTATCTCTCAACAAACTTAACAAGGTATTAAATATGGCAAGAAGTCACAAATTAGAAGATGTAAGAAATATTGGTATTGCTGCACACATTGATGCAGGTAAAACTACAACTACAGAAAGAATTTTATTCTATACTGGTGTTGAGCATAAAATTGGTGAAGTTCATGATGGTGCTGCAACTATGGACTGGATGGAACAAGAGCAAGAGCGTGGTATTACAATTACTTCTGCTGCTACTACTTGTGAGTGGTTAAAGAAACAAATTAATATTATTGATACTCCGGGTCACGTTGATTTTACTATTGAAGTTGAGCGTTCTATGCGTGTACTTGATGGTGCTGTTTCAGTATTTTGTGCAGTTGGCGGTGTTCAGCCTCAGTCTGAGACTGTATGGAGACAAAGAAACCGTTATAAAGTTCCTTCAATTGTTTTTGTAAACAAATATGATAGAACTGGTGCAGATTTTTATGAAGTTGAAAGACAAATTAAAGAGCGTCTTAAGGGTAATCCTGTTCCAATTCAATTACCTATCGGTGCAGAAGCTGAATTTGAAGGTGTTATTGACCTTGTTAAGATGAAAGAGATTGTTTGGGATGCTGAAGCTGCTATGGGTTCTGATTATCGTACACAAGATATTCGTGATGATATGATGGAAAAAGCTGAAGAGTACCGTGAAAAGATGATTGAAGAGATTGCTTCTGTTGATGGTAATGAAGAGCTAATGGAAAAATTCTTAGAGGGTGAAGAGATTCCTGAAGAAGAGATTTCAGCTGCTATCAAAGCTGCAACACTAAGTATGCATATTGTTCCTATGACTGTTGGTACTGCATTTAAAAACAAAGGTGTTCAGACTTTACTTGATGCTGTTGTTGCTTACTTACCATCTCCTGTTGAATCAGCGGCTATTAAAGGTACTTTAATGGATGATGAAGAAGTTGAAGTAGAAGTACCATCAACAGATAATGGTGATTTCGCAGCGTTAGCATTTAAAATTATGACAGATCCATTTGTTGGTGTTCTTACTTTTATCCGTGTATATCGTGGTTCATTAGAAGCAGGTTCATTTGTTCATAACTCTACTAAAGATAAAAAAGAGCGTATTGGTCGTATCGTGAAAATGCATGCTATCAAGCGTGAAGAAGTAAAAGAGATTTATGCAGGTGAAATCGGTGCAGTTGTTGGTCTTAAGTCAACAACTACTGGTGATACTCTTTGTACAGGTGAAGAGAAAGTTGTTCTTGAAAGAATGGATTTCCCAGATCCAGTTATATCTGTTGCAGTTGAGCCTAAAACTAAAGCTGACCAAGAAAAAATGGGTATTGCTTTAAGTAAACTTGCTGCTGAAGATCCATCTTTTAGAGTAAATACTGATGAAGAAACTGGTCAAACTATTATCTCTGGTATGGGTGAGTTACACCTTGAAATTCTTGTTGATCGTATGAAGCGTGAGTTTAGTGTTGAAGCTGAAGTTGGTGCTCCACAAGTTTCTTACCGTGAGTCTATCAAAGAGGAAGTACAACAAGAGTATAAATATGCTAAACAATCTGGTGGTCGTGGTCAATTTGGTCATGTTTACCTTACAGTTAAGCCAGGTGAAAAAGATACAGGATTTGTATTTACAAATGCTATTAAAGGTGGATCTGTTCCTAAAGAGTTTATTCCAGCTGTTAAGAAAGGTTGTGAAGAAGCTATGTCAAATGGTGTTCTTGCAGGTTATCCTATGGAAGATGTTGATGTTACACTTTATGATGGTTCTTACCATGATGTGGATTCAAATGAGATGGCGTTTAAACTTGCTGCTTCAATGGGATTTAAAGAAGCTTGTCGCAAAGCAAAACCTTCTATCTTAGAGCCAATGATGAAAGTTGAAGTTGAAACTCCTGAAGAAAATATGGGAGATGTTATCGGTGATCTTAACCGTCGTCGTGGACAAGTTAACTCAATGGATGATCGTGCAGGTAATAAAATTGTTGATGCTCATGTACCATTATCTGAGATGTTCGGTTACTCAACTGATCTTCGTTCTGCTACTCAAGGTAGAGCAACATACTCTATGGAATTTGATCATTATGCTGAAGTTCCTAGAAATGTTTCTGAAGAGATTCAGAAAAAGAGAAATGGTTAATACCATTATTTAGCAGGGATAAGGAGCAAAAGCCCCTTATCCCTAAGTTAGCTAACAACTTAATTATTCTTTCTACTTTTTATCTTTCTTAACCAATTTCATAATAAAACCAAAAATAGTTCTAAAAAAATAAACTACTAAATATATAAACAGTGTATATAATAGTGGATGAATGTAGTTAGATTTCTCTTGCATAAGTCCTAATCTAATGGTAGGGTCACTTAGCATATCTGGATGCATTAAAAAAATAAGCAGTGTTAGCAACGCCGTGTATATGGTCAGTTCTTTTTTAAGTATATTAATCATCTGCCGATTCTATCATGATTATTCTGTTATAATTAGAAAAATTAAACTTTATGGTACAAAATATGAAAAAAATTGTTATTTTATCTCTTTTGGCAACACTTTTATTAGCACAGAATCCCAATGTATATTCGGTGTTGGGGGATGTGATATATGATAATGTGGGTAAAATAGAAAAGTTAAAAGGCATGTATGAGTATAATTCTATGGATGATAAGATAGAGGAGTATATTGCTAAAGTGCGTTTAACAAAAAAAATGGGTTTAGCAATCGAAGCCGGAGATAAAAGTCTTGATAAAAATCTATATCTACAAAAACTGAGAAAGCTTTCAAAAACAAATGATTTTTTTGTTAGAGAGATATATAAAAGTTTTAGACTCTCAATAGCTAAAGAAGATAGCTGGTTTCTTTCTCAAATCATTAATTCTGGTTTACTAGATACTGATAAGTATAAGAGTGACATTATTGAGTATTATATGGCTCATTGTGATGTTATGGACAGCCAAGGGGTTATACAAGTATATTTAGATGAGGATACAAAGCTTAAGGCACTAGAAGAAAAGAAAAGAACTAGTTCTAAAGTTGTAACAAAAGAGATGTTGCAAAAGGCTAAAATAAAAAGACTTAGAGAAAACGATAAACTCAAGCAAGAGGCCATAAAAAAATCTTTAGAAAAAGAGGTAGCTGACAAAAAAGTAAAAATAAGAGAAGAACAGATTAAAGAACTTAAAGCCAACTAACATCTTCATCTAAATTTGGTCTGCCTTGTAGTGTAAGAAATGGTTTGTAGTGAGCTTTATATGAGAGGGATGGACACTCTTCTACATAATATCCTAGATAAATCCATTTTTTATGACTTTTTTTTGCAAATTTTATTTGATTGTATAGTGATAGTTTTCCTAATGAGTATTTCATATAATCTGTATCATAATAGAAATATATTGAAGAAATTCCATCTTCGAGTATATCTATAAGATCAACACCTATTAGTCTATCTTCATCAAAGTATAGAACTTCATAACCAAAACCATTGTGCCCATTTACAAAAGAGTTGTAGTAGTTTTGGGCAGTTGTTTCGTGATAATCCCATCCTTTTTTTTCACTCATATATTGATGATATTTTTTAAATAGTTCCAAATGTTTTTTTGTTAGTGATGGTTTTTGTATAAATTTTTTTATAGAAGATGCTTTTTTTATAACCCTTTTTTGTGATGAGGAAAACGAGAAATTTTCTACATCTACTTTGATACTTTGACACTCTTGGCATGTAGAACAAGTAGGTCTAAAGTACATTTTGCCAAATCTTCTATATCCTCTCTCAATCAACTCTTGGCAATAATCTGCACTACAATTATCTATAACTTTATAGTGAGTAGTCTGTTGCTTATTGTCGAGATATGAACATTTGTCATTTAGTGAAAATTCTTTAAGTAGATTCATCGAGTAGAACTACCCCTCAACCAAAGTATTAGTTGTAGGTAGAACCCTCACAAATCCGTACATGCGAATTTCCCGCATACGGCTTTTCAAAATTCTGTTTAGTTTAAATAGTACCATAGGT
>JAYELK010000026.1:0-5142 GCA_034717415.1 Campylobacterota bacterium
TTAATAGTGATGGAGTCAAAAAGATGTAAAGAGTAATTTCATAGCCTGATTGAAGTGTTTCCAGATTCAAAAAGATGAGTTTTTTATGAATTTGGAAGTATGGAGAATGTTATGGAATTATTTGGGTACACTAAATGAGTTGTAGTCATTTAGTGTATATGTTAGAGTTGGTGATATAAACCTTGCATTGCTATCGTTAAAACTCTCTATGTAAGTTAGTGAAGCATCTAAAAATATGTTGAAACTGTATGAGATAGATAGAGCCGTGTAGAAATTTGAGTGAACCATATTTTGAACTATCTCTGATTCAAAATTTAACATTATCTCTTCGTATGAAAAAGTCTCAGAACTATACAGTGCCTCTGCGATTAGAGTGATACCGTTTACAAAACCATAATCAGCCCCTACAATACCCTGAAAAAACTCTATATCTTCTGCATTTTTTAGAGTGCTTTTGATGTAGGCACCCTCACTTCTAACCTCAACTCCCGTATCGGCTAAGTTTGCTTCTATCTCGTAACCAACCATCTTAGTATCATCCGAACTTACCAGATCAACTCCGATATCTCCAAATTCTAAAAAAGTCCTGTATTGTCCACTATATTTAAAACTATGGTCTGCTTTTTGAGAAACCACAACTTTTATGTGAGAGGTCTCATCTATATCTCTTGTGTATGAAATTCCAGTTACTCCAAAAACCTCATCAGGCTCTAAAGCATAGATATTTTTAGGATTGAAAAGATTTGTCGGATTCCAGATGCGACCTACTCCCATAGTGATATTTAAGAGACCTGCAACAACTCTGTTTTTATCATCCTCATATCCCACATAAGCTCTATATAGTTTTGCATAGATGCTACCCTCATAGTAGTTGTAGAAATTTGATTGTGTTAAAAACAGCGTATCTGACTTAGACAGCTTCAGATAATTAAAATCATTTGAATTTATATAATTATGACCATAGTAATTGACACTATCAACTATAAAAGTTCCAAAGAAATTATCTTGGGTATAGTCTGTGTAAAATCTTAGTCTATCGTAGTTATAAAGATGATTTTCATCTATGGTTATATTTGTATTTTCCACTCTAAAATCAACTTCTGCCATCATGGCATGTGGAAATACTAAAACTAAAAACAGTAACTTCTTAAACATCAACCAAAGCCCCATCACTAAGATTTATAACTCTATCTACACTCTCTTTAACCAACTCATCGTGCGAAGCAAAAAGAATAGTTACGCCCTCTTTGGTATTTAACTCTCGCATCATATCCATAAGCTTTTGAGAATTTTTTGTATCAAGATTTGCTGTTGGTTCATCTGCTAAAATTATCTTTGGTTTTGAAGCAACTGCACGAGCAACTGCAACTCGCTGTTGTTGTCCACCACTTAAGGCATGTGGAAGTGATAGCAGTTTGTTATCTATCTCCAACATCGAAGCTACTTCTAAAACTCTGTGTTTTATCTCACTCTCACTAAAGCCTTGTAACCTCATGACAAAACCGATATTTTCCTCAACACTCAAAACAGGCACAAGATTGTAAGCTTGAAACACAAAACCCATCTCACGCAGTCGTAGAGTAGTTCTTTCATCATCACTTAAACTAACTATCTCTTTTTCATCAAGATAAATTTTCCCACTATCGCAACTATCTAACGCACCTATAACATTTAATAGTGTAGTTTTTCCACATCCAGATGCTCCACTAAATAGTGTAAACTCTCCCTCATCTATACTCAAACTAATATCTTTAAGAGCATGTACTTCTCTTGCTTCACCTTTGTAAAAGTACTTATTTACATCTTCTAAGCTTATCATTTTTCACCACCTATCACATCTATGGGATTTAACTTTTTTATTTTTCTCAAAGGGATAATTACACTAAAAATAGAAGCACTCATAATCGCTAAAAAAGTATTTGTAAAGTATGATAATTTTATACTGCCCTTTATTCTTGACTCATAGCCCCACATCTCTAAAGCATCGCTAAAAGCAGAAAAATCAAGCCCAATATCTCGAAGATATATAAGCAGGATTATTCCAAAAATCGCCCCACTTAAGAAACCTACAAAGCCTACAAAAACAGCTTCTAAAATTATCTGCAATCTTATGTACTTATATCTCATGCCAACAGCTATCATGACACCAAACTCACGAACTCTATCTAATACAGAAACATACATAACACCTAAAATCCCTATAAATACCACACTCATAACAATCCCAAAAGTAACTCCGTTAAATATTAGCATCAAATCTTGCATCTGTTTTAACATAGGTTGAAGTTCTAAAAAACTTTTAATCTCTAAGGCAGGATATTTAGCTTTTAGCGTATCGAGTAGTTTTTCATCTTCACTTTTTATGGCTATTTGAGTAGCTTCACCATCTTTTGTTCCTAAAAATTTATGTAGCTTTTTCATATCTATGTAGATAGCAGAACTATCAAGAGAGATATTTGTTGTTTGGATTATAGCTCTAATCTTTAGGGCTATAGAGTTTATCTCACCAGAGGTATCCTGAGTAGAAAAAACAAGCTTTGAGCCTATGCGAACTTTCAGAGTTTTTGCCAGTTCTATGCCTATAATAGCACCTCTTTTTTCTAAATCTATCTCTCCCTCTTTTAAAAACTCACTAAATGCTCCAAAACGCTCCTCTGCATCTAAATCTATCCCGATAAGAGAACTAAAAGATGATTTTCTAGCAGTAGAGATAAGCCCATCGGCTTTCATTCTTAACACAACAGCCTCAACCTCATCTCTTTTTTCAAGTTCTTTTTTTATAGTCTCGGCATTTTTGATTCTAAACTTTATATCTTTTTGTACTCTGTAATCTTTTTCATAGATACTAATATCACCACTGTCACTTCTCTTTGACTTATCTATCATATTTGCAGTCATACCATCATAAAGCCCTTGGATACCAAGCATCATGCTCATACTTACAGCTATCATAACTATAACTAAAAGTGTACGGGAGAGTCTTAAAAAAGAGTTTTTCCAAGCCATTTTTACTATAAGTTTAAACATGATGACTCGCCTCTATAGGAGTGTAAGAGTTTATATAAAAATATGGATAGATTATGCTTAAAATATTCAAACTATATATAAGCAAAACATTCCAAAAAATCGTAAAAATATCAAAACTAAAAGGCATCTCATCGGAGACTATCCCATAATCCTTATAGATCTCAGCCATCCCCTCAATAACTATGGGATCTATACTGTAATAGTAGCAAATATACCCTGCTATGGGGGTAGCAAAGATTAAAGCTAGAGTAGAGAGTATAAATATCTCATAAAAAAGCAGTGAAAATATATGCTTTTTTGAGAGACCAATGCAACGCAGAACTCCAAACTCTTTTATGCGAGAGCTTACATTTATAAAACCATAAATCATAATAACAAAAAAGATAACCACTAAAAAAAGTGACAAGGAGATATAGCCGAAGATACTATCTACCTCCATAGCCTCAACCATACTTTTCATAAGAGTTTTCCATGTAAGTGACTCTAAATTTTCATCATCAAGAAGTTTTATTATCTCACTATTTATCTCATCTACTCTATCTAAATCTTTTACTTTTATGGTGATATATGAAGCGATATTTTCACTAAGCATCAACTTATCAAAATAGTCTCTATTTACAAAAGTAGCACTATCATCAAACTCAGACAAACCTGTTTTAAAAACTCCACATGCCATGAATATATCAGCAGCAAAAGAGTTATCACTTGCTCCACCTATAAAAGAGAGTTCATCTCCAACCTCAACCTTAAGTCTTTTAGCAACTCCACTACCGAGATAAAGAGAGTTTTGAGAACCTTTTTCAAGATACTCTCCATCAACAAGAGCGACTTTTAGTTGGGTAAGTTGCTCCTCTTTTTTAGGATCAATCCCAACAACCATAGAAGCGATAGAGTTATCTTTAAAAGAGAGCAGTCCATAGGTCTCATATCGTGAACTAAAAAGTTCAATACCATCTACTAAAGCTAACTTTTTTTCTATACTCTCCACATCTCTTAAAAGATACTCATTACCACCAATATCACGATAATCTTTATGATAAATCTCTATAGAACCACTATAAATTTTAAGAGAATTTTTAAGCATAGAATCATGAGAACCATCCATCATAGAGACATAAACTATAAAAAGCAGAGCAGATATAAAAGTAAGTATAAAAGTCGTAATAGAACGACCTTTGTAAAAAAGAATGTTTTTTATAGCAAAACTAAACATTACACTACAACTCTCCTCTAAATGCTTTATCCAAAATAGAGGCTTTTAATGCTACAAGGCTCTCCATTTTCTCTTTTTGGATTGATTTTATTTTTTCTATTTTTTGTGAAACTTTGTCTAAATATTTAACTGCTTTTTGTTGGATGTTGAGTGTAGGAAGTATAACATTAGATGATTTAACTAAATCTATATTGAGGTTCTTAACAGTAGTCCCAGAAGCTTTATTTGCAAATTGTTGATACATATAAGCTGAATTTAGTAGATGATAAAAATAATCTTTGTCTATATTATCCATCTTATCTCTCATAAGTAACCATCCATCGTGAATAGCTCCTTGAGTTTTTACAATTAATCTACTTTTACTTTCCAACTTTTTCCTTTATGCTATGGGTAAATTTTGCTATTTTTTTGACATATATATCAAGCTATGAGTAAATTATTTGTTTATTTACTCATAGCTAATAATTCATGGGTAAATTATAAGCTTTTTTATACATATCTCATATACCTCTTTTAAGTAGAGTAAACAGTTCTACATTGATAAAAAACTTGCTATTTTTAATCTGAATAGTCTCTAAAATACCTATCTGTTCTAACTCTTTTAGATATTTAGATGCTGTTTTCCTTGTTACACTTAATCTATCCACCAAAAAATCTATCTTAGTATAAGGGTGCATAAAAAGTATCTCTACTAAATCTTTACTATAGATTTTAGGTAGCTTATCTCGTATCTCATTTTTGTTTTTTAGCATCAGTTCATCTATTTGATAGATGAGTCTAATAGTTTCTGTTGAAGTTTGCTCAACCCCATCTAACATATAAAGCACCCACTCTTCCCAACTCTCTTTAGTTCGCACCTCTTGCAAAAGCCGATAGTAATCAGCTTTGTTTTTGATAATGTA
>JAYELK010000027.1:0-1010 GCA_034717415.1 Campylobacterota bacterium
TTATTGTGAACGCCATCTATTAAAAAACTTCTAGCAGCTGAGAGGTCATACCCATTACATAAAAACATCTCTCTACCTTTGTTCATAATATATTCAGCTGCTTTTAGTTTTGTAACAATTCCCCCCGTTGCAAACTGAGAGTTGGGAGTATGTTTTTGTTCTAATTCTTCCTCTTTTATCTCTGTAACTATTTTTCTGATTTTTGCTTTTGGGTTATCCTTAGGGTTAGAATCAAAATAACCATCAATATCACTCAAAATAACAAGCATATCAGCACCCGTATAGTAAGCAACATGAGCAGAGAGTTGGTCATTGTCTCCAAATAATTGATCTGGAGTTGTTGAGATGTCGTTTTCATTTACGATAGGTAAGATATCGTTTGTCAATGTTCTATCTATAATATCTTGAAATATTTTTGTATGAACACGAGAGTCAAAATCCTCTTCTGTTAAAAGAATCTGAGAAATATTTACATTGAAAATATCAAACTTATTTTTATAAGAACTCATTAAAATTGGTTGTCCGACAGAAGCTAGAACTTTTTTACTTGTTGGAACACTTCTGTTTAACTGAACTGCCGTATATCCTGCAGCAACTGCACCTGAAGAAACTAAAATAACCTCATATTTTTTTCTTGCTTCTGCAATTAAAGAGACTAAATTTAGCATCCTCTCTTTTGCAATATTATCCGTTTCTGTTAAAACACTACTTCCAACTTTAATTACTATTCTTTTCACTATTTAATTCCTTTTAATTTTTTTTGTACTTCATCAAATTTTATACTTACTGAGTTAGTATTTGAACTTCTATATTTACTAAACAACAAAATAGCTATCCATGAAAAAATAAATCCTGGCAACAGCTCAAATATATCAAATATTCCACCCTCTAACTGTTTCCATATTATAACAGTTAAAGCGCCAACTACCATTCCAGATATCGCACCAAACTTTGTAATGTTACGATTATACAAGCTTAATATTATAAGTGGTCCAAATGCAGCACCAAAT
>JAYELK010000028.1:0-1008 GCA_034717415.1 Campylobacterota bacterium
TTATTATTCTATCTAAAACTAGCTATAATATTGCAAATGTACGGAGTGTTTTTAGGTATGAGAAATATTATTTTTATGGTATTGAGTCTGCTTCTTTTAGCAGGTTGCAGTACAACTTTTTTGAATTTAAATAAAAGTGGAGATCTGCATCTGGGTTTTGGTAATGAAACTTATCTGCTTAGTGATAAAATTATAGAAAAAAATAGTTTGAATTTTAAAGATCTATTTGTAAATCAATACAAACTTCAAGATGCCAGTGGCAGAGTGCTTTTTTATGAAGATGCGAGAACGGCTCTAAATTTTGAGTTTAATGTCGGTGGTTTATATAGTGTTATGTCTATCTTTGATGATGCAAAAGAGTATGAAGAGTTTTATAGTAAAAATAATTTAAGATTGGTGCAGATAAAATTGAAAAATAGAGAGTATGTGAATGTTCTAATACAAGAGAGTGATTCACAAATCTACTCTTTTGTTTATGGCTTTTGCAATGAAGAGTTTAGTGAAATTGCTCAAATTCTAAAAGTTTATGATAGAGAGTTACCAAAGTTGAAATATGAAGCTGTTGTTTTTAGCAGTTCATCAAAACCTCTTACAAACTGGAACGATAAGATGGTTTACTTTACCCCTTTGATTGTTCCTCTTCGTAGTATGGGTAGGCTTTGAAAACACTTTTTGGAGATAGAGAGAAGTGCTACAAATGTTACAGACCTAAAAGTTCTTGCATGTGTGAGTACATTAAGCCAATAGAAACAGAGACAAAATTTGTCATACTTATGCACCCAAAAGAGTTTAAAAAGGTCAAGAATAATACAGGTCATTTTACCCACCTCTCTCTTGATAATTCCGAACTTTTTATAGGTGTTGATTTTTCAAATCATAAAAGAATAGATGAGATTATAGCCACTCATGAGAGTTTTATACTATTTCCATCTTTACAAGCCATAAATCTAAGTTATGAGAATCCACATGCCAAGAGTTCACATGCCAAGAAAAAGATGGCAATATTTC
>JAYELK010000029.1:0-1001 GCA_034717415.1 Campylobacterota bacterium
GAGCCACTTGCAGATTACCAAAAACAACCCACAATTTAAGCTAATTTAAATTTTAAAAAAGCTGAAATCAAACCTTAAATGTTATAATAATTTACAACAAAAATCTAACAGAAAAGAGATTCAGCTTATGTCTAAAATTATATCAACACTTTCAAAAATGTGGCTTAAAGTGAAGAATTTGGAGAACTCATTATTTCCAGAGTTGCAAGAACAATTTGGAGTACTAAGTCCTAAAGAGCAGAGGCTTATAAAGATTCTTGACTTCGCAGAGATAGAGAAATATGTATGTACCACCTCAAAAACAAACCCTCCAAAAGATAGAGAACAGATAGCAAGAGCCTTTATAGCAAAATCTGTTTACAACTTTCAAACAACACGAGATTTATTAGATAGACTTTCTATTGATAAAACACTAAGGATACTTTGTGGTTGGAGATACTCAAATGAGATCCCAAGTGAATCTAAGTTTAGTAGAGCGTTTAAAGAATTTAGTGAGCTTAATATCGCTCAAAAAACGCATGAACAGTTTGTGGAAGCTTATTTATCGCAGATGACATTTTTTTACAGTGCTACTGATGCAACAAAAATACCTTTGAGACAAAAAGCTGTCAAAAAAGAAAAAGAAGTACCAAAGAAAAAACACAAGGTAGGACGACCAAAAAAAGGTGAAACAAGAGAGCCTATAAAACCCACAATTCTAAAGCAACAAAAAGAGATGCAAACAGTAGAAGAGATGCTAAGCCTAGTTTCTCGTGATTGTGGAGTTGGCATAAAGCAAAACTCCAAAGGCAACAGAGAAGTTTGGATAGGTGGTAGTTTACATATTAGTGCTGTAGATGGAGATATACCAATAACAGCATTTTACTCAGGTGCTAATGTTCATGATAGTTCTGTAGCACTTCCTCTTATTCAAGAAACGAGCAAGAGAGTAAAATATATGTATGACCTGCAAGATGCAGGATATGATGCAGATATTATTAGAGAGTTTTCACTCAAACATA
>JAYELK010000030.1:0-5024 GCA_034717415.1 Campylobacterota bacterium
TCAAAACTATTGGAGTTGAAAAGATGTAAAGTCTAATTCTCTAACCTTTTTAGGTGCATCTGGATTTAAAAAAAGATGAAATTTTATGAATTTGGAGGTGTGGGGAATGTTATGGAATTATTTGGGACAAAATAAAAACTTTGAATAATAAAAAGTTTACGCTATAATTTCAGTTCCAAAATTTTAAAGAAAGTGGGTGATGTGATATGCCTGGTATTGTACTACGAAGTGATGATAATTTTGATGCATCTTATCGCCGTTTCAAGAAGCAGACTGATCGTAACTTAATCGTTACAGAAGCTCGTGCTCGCCGTTTCCATGAAACTGAAACAGAAAAGCGTAAGAAGTTCAAAATTGCATCTCGTAAAAAAATGCTTAAGCGTCTTTATATGATGAGACGCTACGAATCACGCCTGTAATCGCAATCCCCTATCATTTTATGATAGGGTTGCGTTTCTCTTAAAACACAAAATTTCCAAACTACAAACTCACTATATAGTAAATTATATAGTTAAATTTTCCCATATATTTCATTATAAAAAGTAAGTGCATATCTATCACTCAGTGAGGCAATATAATCAGCCACTACTCTATGTTTATTTCGAGAACCTAACTGTTTGTAATAGAACTCCGGAAGCATTTTTTCTTCTTCCATCAAGCCACTGTAAAGCCCTTTTATAGCTTGTTTTCCTGCATACATCTTTACTACTATATCTTTATGCTGATAGAGTTTATCAAAAAGAATCTTTTTAAGTTTTTTTATCTGTCTCTCTAGTTTTGGCTCAAAGCCGACAGGAATATCGCTTTTTGAATCCAACGAAGCACTTAAAATCTCAGAAGCATCAACATTGGAATAATCAAGCAGTGAATAGACTAGATGATTTATAAGGTGGGAACTAAAACGATAGCGAAACATTTCACTATTTTCCTGTGTTACACCCTCATCTGACACTTTTTGCAAAATCTCTTCTATAAGCTCACTCCTCTTTAAGTCATCAAAACTAATAAGTCCAGCATTTATACCATCATCAATATCATGACTTATATATGCTATCTCATCGGCACGATCAACTACCATAGCTTCAATAGAGGGGTGAGTATCAAGATTGAATTTTTCATGGATCTCTGGAGGTAAAAAACTCTTTTTATATGGGTAGGAGTGTTTAAGGATGCCCTCAAGTGTTGCAAAAGTAAGATTTAAACCATCAAAATCTTTGTATCTTTTCTCTAGCAATGAAACAACACGAAAACTCTGAAAATTATGTTCAAAACCATTTTTAAAACCATCATCTCTCAAACATTTATCTAAAGTATCTCCCCCAACATGACCAAAAGGAGTATGACCAGAATCGTGGGCTAAAGCGATAGCTTCTGCTAAAGATTCATTTAGTCCTAAGTGAGAAGTAATTGAACGAGCAATTTGTGAAACTTCTATGGAGTGAGTTAAACGAGTGCGAAAAAAATCACCCTCTTGATTTAAAAAAACTTGGGTTTTATACTCAAGCTTTCTAAAACTTCCAGAATGAATAATCCTATCTCTATCTCTGGCATAAGGATTTCTAAAATCTTTGTCTATTTTATAAAATCTATCGTGTGCTTTCACTACTCTCTCCTTTTTAAAGAAGTGAATTCTTTAAAAATTCCCCTCACTAAAGCTTTGCCTACGGCAAGAAAATATTATTTTATGATTTCTTAAGAAATTTAGTAAGAATTTGAATCTTTACACCATTAACACGACCCTCTATAAGAGTGCTGTCGTTTTGTACTAAGCCTATATTTCTAACTGCTGTACCTCGTTTTGCAACAAACGAAGTGCCTTTAACATCTAAATCTTTTGTTATTACAACTGTATCCCCTGTTTGAAGAGTTACGCCATTTGAATCTTTATGAACAACACTATCTTCATCATCACTAGAACCGATTGACTCAGCATCTGCCCAAGCTTTCACATCTTCTTCCATATAGATCATATCTACTAAATCTTGACGACCAAGAGTATTTAAAAGTCTGTAACTCATTACAACAACAGCAGGGACTTCACTCCACATGCTGTCATTTAGGCAGTTAAAGTGATTTTCATCGAGTTTAGCACTCTTAATCTGACTTTTACAATTTTCACATACAAAGATAGACTGCTCAACACTTCCATCTGATGGAGCAACTTCTAAAACACTTAACCCCTCAACACTTCCACATAACTCGCACTTACCACCACTTCTAGTTTCTAACTCTTGTTCTAAGTTCATCTATTTTTCCTCATCATCTGGATTAAATTTAAGATCTTCATTATCTACGCTCTGTGTTTTTTGTGTTTTATTGAACGCTTTAGTTGCTTCTTCTTCACTGTATTTTCTACACTCCTGAGGGACTGTGGCATGTGGATCTGAAGCTATCTTATCACACATCGCTGCACTGAACTCAATGTTTGAACACCCACTAAAAATAAAAATCGTTACTAAATATACTTTCCACATGCTAAAGCCTTTACTTCTTTTTTACTATTAAATCTAAATATTTACTTGGCGTGACTCTCATCATCTCTTGAGCCAACCATCTTATCTGAAAATATGCTGCACCACTATCTCTTAGAGTAAAATAGTTTTTTAAACTTCTAAGGTTAAACGACACAACCATATCAACTTTTACATTATCGGAGATAATATGCTTAAAAGCATCACCGACATTTCTTTTTTTCTTTCCACTCTCTAGTGCTTCAAATAGTTTTTGAGGACTACCGACAAACTCCTCTAAAAAACCCATAGAACTTTTTGCAACTGCTATGGAGTAAAAATCTTCTACTGTTTTAGCTTGATATTTTAGTTTATCATAAATAGCACCGATTTCGATTTTGTTATACTCTAAATCGCTTGTTACAAACATATCAAAGCTCAAAATTTTATCTATAAAAAAATCTTTGGAGCCTCCGTTTTGAGATGCGATAAAGGCATTAATCAATGAACTCATAGTATATCTGGTACTTCTCACACTTATAGCTTGAATACGGTGACGAGCATGTTCTTGCAAAACACCTCTGGAAGTTCCACGAACTAGAAAGCTGAGATTTGCATGTTCTAAGATAGAGTGGTGAAAATATGTCCAAGCCAAATCACTAAGCAGGGATGAATCTTCTATCTTATTTATCTCATCACATGCCATAGTGTCTGGCATGTGGTTTTCAATCTCTTTTATAACTTCATTTTCACTATTTAAAAATGAGTCATAACATGTTCTAGCTGCTGTTTCACTAACACCTATGCCTGTCTCTTGTAATAGGGCTACTTCTGGTTTACTATATTTGATGCCATACATTTCTTCCATAACTATATCCTATATTTGAATAGTGTTATTTTACTATAAAAAACTTATAACTATTTTTGTACGCCATCTAAAACAGGAACAAAGTCACATGCCTCTAACTCTATAGCTTTAATGGATGAACCGTTTTTTACAAAACGGGTGATAATCTGCTTGTTTCCTTTTTGCATCGGTGCTACTAAAATCCCACCATCACTAAGCTGGTCAAAAAGTTTTTTAGGTATCTCTTTTGCTGTTGCAGAAAAGAGGATTCTATCATAAGGAGCGTATTGAATCCAGCCATTTTGTCCATCATCTGTTCTTGTGTGGATATTCTTTATATCAAGAGAACGAAATTTAGCTTTTGCCTGAATCATCAAAGATTCTATGCGTTCAATAGTAAAAACACCACGAAACAAGTTTGATAAAACTGCTGCTTGATAACCACTTCCACAACCAACTTCCAAGACTCTATCTGCACCTTTTGGTTCTAAATACTCTGTCATTTTTGCAACCGTTAAAGGTGAACTTATCCATTGAGAAGCACCCATAGGCAAAGCATCAAGCTTATATGCACTATGCTTAAAACCATTTGGCACAAAGGCTTCACGATTTGTAGAAGCTATCGCATTTTTCACATCATCACTCAAAGAAAATTTTTGATTACACTCATCTGCTAAACGAGCTGTTTTTGTAGCCGTTATTCTATCCACCTATTTTATTCCCACATCCATATATCGTCTCATCAACTCTATCTCTTTTTTGTTATAATCAACTTCTAAGCAAGGCTTATTCCCATTGCGAAGCACTTCGCCTTGTGGAGAAATAATCCCACTCATCTTTGTACACTCTTCATCCATCGAGTCAGATGCAACCACAAAACACTGATTTATAATAGCTAGAGTTTGAGTTATCGCCTTAAAATGCTCTGTTCTTAGAACTCCCCAGTAAGATGGAGCTACAATTACATCAGCACCCTCAGATTTATGCCACAACTCTTTAAAACGAAGTTCAAAACAGACAAAGATTGCTATCTTAATCCCTTCAATCTCAATGATTTTAATATCCTCATCACTGCCTTCACTCATATATTTATGCTCATCGCCAAAACGAAAAAGTCTAACTTTGGCTCTCTCATAAACAACTTCACCATTGTGAAAAACTTTGGCAAAGTTAAAAACCTCCTCACCTCTTTTTTCAATGATAGTTAGTATAATTATCTTGTTTTGAGAAACTTTTTTTATCGCTTCTATGGCTATCGGTGCAAAATCTACAACCTCATCAAAGTTATCATAATCATAGGCAGTCAAACAGACCTCAGGAGCAACTATCAGAGAATTTTCTGAGGTTTGGCTTATAAGCGTTAGCAGTGTTTGCAGGTTAGTGTTATAGTTAATAGTTGTCTCAAAAAGGAGAGAGCAGAGTTTATACTCGCTCATCCCTAAAAGTCATCATCAAAAGATAGACTTCCTTTTGAGTAGTTTGTTACTGTGCCCTCAAAGAAGTTAGTTTTTTGGTCATTAAATTTTGCAAAATCATCTACCCATTTGATTGGGTTTTCTACATTATAAATCTTATCAAAACCAACAGCATTAAGCCTGTCATCTGCTAAAAACTGGATATACTGCTCAACTATATCATCTGTAAGACCTAAAATCTGACCTTGAGTTATATATTTACCCCAATCAGCTTCAAGTTTAACAGCTTTTTTAAACATCTCTACAACTTCC